>DOHJ01000165.1:5825-19419 GCA_003535335.1 Paracoccaceae bacterium
ACCATTGACTAAATTTTCTGGTCAAATGATAAACGCGCCAGCCAATCGTCCGTTTCAATAGATCAGCCAGCATCTGAAAATCAAAACAGGAGAGACAAAATGAATTGGCTATTACGCGCCCTTGGCGCAACCGCGATTATGGCTTTTGCAACCGTTACAAATGCCGGCGAAATCAGCCACGAATTGGGCACCACAACGGTGCCGGACGCCCCAAAGCGCATCGTTGTGCTGGAATTCAGCTTTATCGACGCGCTGGCCTCGGTCGGGGTTTCACCTGTTGGCATTGCTGACGATAAAAAACGTGACCGGATAATCCCGGCCTATACCGATATTATCGGCACTGACTGGGTTTCGGTCGGCACCCGCAAAACCCCCAGCCTCGAGGTGATTGCATCGTTAAAACCCGACCTGATCATCGCCGATAAAAAACGCCATTCCGCCGCCTATGAAACCCTGTCGGAAATCGCCCCGACAATCGTGCTGGATTCGCTGGCCGGAGATTACCACGCATCCGTTGCGCAAATGGGCGTGATTGGCCAAGCCATCGGCAAATCGGCCGAAATGGAAACCCGCGTGGCAGCCCACAAGGCAACCATGGCGGATTACATTGCAAAAATCGGCCCCAAAGCTGCAAATTATTCGGCCCAGTTCGGTGTGACCAACGCCAAAGGCCTGTGGCTGCACAGCCCGATTTCCTATAACGGATCCTTGCTGAAAATGTTCGGATTTGCCAGTAACATGAAACCAAAAGAGGGCGGCGTTTATGAAAAAACCTATGTTCCGACCACGCTGGAACAGCTGTCCGAAGTAAACCCTGACATCCTGATTTTTGGCGAATATGTTGATCCGTCACACGTAGACAGCTGGGCGAACGAGGCTTTGTATAAGGGGCTTGCGGCCGTGCAATACGGGCAGGTTTTCAATGTGACCGCACATAACTGGTCACGCCTGCGCGGTATGCTGGCGGCTGAAATGACAGCCAAAGACCTGCTGGAAATTATGTCGGGCCTTGACTAGGATTCGCCACCTTGACGGGCACTAAAACACGCCCTTCCCGCAAATCAATTGTCATACTGCTCTTGCTGCTGGCATTGATTGCGGGCGGGATTTTTTCCGCTATCACAGGCGGACGATCCGACACGGGCATTACACAGCTTTGGGGCGTGATTTTCACCCCCGACAGCAGCCTGCCCCAATCGGTTTTACGCGACATCCGCCTGCCCCGCACATTTTCGGCGGCCCTGCTTGGGGTTAATCTGGGGCTGGCCGGGTTGGCCTTGCAGGCCATCACCCGAAACCCGCTGGCCTCGCCGGCAATTCTGGGCATCAACCAAGGTGCCGCACTTGGCTTGACCCTAAGTCTGATAATCCCCGGCCTGACAGGTCTTTCGCCCGATGCAATGGCCGTGGCCGGCGCAATGGCGGCCGGCGTTTTAACCTTTGCAATTGCTGGCGGATTGCGCGGAAAAATGGATTCGATGCGGCTGATTTTGGGCGGCGTGGCCGTTGGGGCCTTTGCCTATGCAATCGTGCGGTTTTCTTTCACGCTGGATGACGAACTGGCCCGCTCCGTGGTGCGCTGGACGGTGGGTGACATCGGCTATATCCGCTGGCCGCAAACCCGCTGGCTGGCGATCTGGGCCTTGGCGGGCTTGCTGTGTTCGTTTGTTTTGGCCCAGAGATTTAACCTGATGGCCTTGGGTCAGGCCTCGGCCCAGGGGCTGGGCTCTGACCCGCGAATAACCTTGCTTTTGGGCACAATTCTGGCGGCGGCATTGGCCGGCATCAGCGTTTCTGTGGCCGGCCCGATTGCCTTTGTCGGGCTGGTCGTTCCCCATATCGCGCGCATCGGATTTGGCGCGGATCACCGCATTTTAGTGCCCGCAACCGCGCTAACAGGTGCAGCGCTGATGCTGCTGGCGGACGGGTTGTCAAAATGGCTGAGCGCACCGGTTGAAACCCCGATCGGGGTAATCGCGGCGCTGATCGGTGCGCCCTGGTTTTTATGGCTGACCCTAAGCACAAAGGAAAGCCGATGAGCCTGCGTTTTGGTATCACTTTGACGGCTTTAACCCTGTTATGCATTCTGGCTAGCGTCTGGAGCATTTCGGCGGGGGCCGTGCAAATTTCAACCGCTGAAATCATCAACACCCTGTTCAATCTGGACGGGCCAAAGCAGGAATACATCATAAACCGATCCCGCCTGCCCCGCACTTTGCTGGCGCTGGTAACGGGTGGTGCGCTGGCGCTTTCGGGGGCGATCATTCAGGCCCTGTTGCGCAATCCACTGGCCAGCCCGAAAATCATCGGCATCAATTCCGGTGCGGCGCTGGCGGTGCTTTTGGGAACCTTGTTTTTCCCTGATATCGCCCTGCGCTGGCTGCCGGTCATAGCCGCAATCGGGGCTATCGCCGTGGCCGTGTTTATTTTTGCCTTGGCCGAGCTGCGACCGATTTCACCCGCCCGTCTGGCGCTGGTCGGGATTGCGGTTGGGTTCACCTGTGACGCGGGCGTTGATTATATTTTAGTGACGGCCTCGACTTACGAATTTTCCGCCCCGCTGGTTTGGCTGACCGGATCACTTTGGGCGCGGGGCTGGTCGCACCTGAATGCGGTTTGGCCTGCGTTAATAGCGCTGTCGGCCCTGTGTTTACTGCTCTCGTTCCGGCTGGATCTGATCCGGCTGGGTGCGGCACAGGCCACGGGGCTTGGGATGAATGTGCGTCTTGAGCGACTAATATTGCTGGGGCTGGCAACCTTGTTGGCGGCCCTTTCGGTTAGTGTGGTCGGGGTGTTGGGTTTTGTCGGTCTGATGTCCCCCCACATCGCCCGAAAACTGGTCGGCGGGGTGCATCGCGGCATGTTGCCCGTGGCCATGTTGACCGGCATGTTGCTGGTGGTTCTGGCCGATGCAACCGGACGGGTGATCCTGCCGCCAATCGAAGTATCCGCCGGAATCCTGACGGCGATTTTTGGCGCGCCGTTCTTTATTTTCATCCTGCTTACCAGCCGATCCGAGGACGAAACATGAGCATCGTTTTAAAAAATATCAATGCAGGTTACAAAGGGTTTCGTCTGAAAGAAATCAGCCTGAAAATCGAAACCGGTAGTTTTACGGCGCTGATCGGGCCAAACGGTTGTGGAAAATCCACTCTGCTAAAAACCATTGCCCGCATTTTGCCAACTGCTGGTGGAGCCGTTGAAATTGCCGGCAAAAACATCAAATCCGAACGCACCAAAGCCGTGGCGCGCAAGGTTGCGGTTTTGCCACAACACCCCGTGGTGCCACCCGGCATTTCGGTGCAGCAACTGGTTGGATACGGACGCGCGCCGCATCAGAACCTGCTGGGATTTAAAACTGCAAAAGATCATGAAATGATTGAACATGCGCTAAAAACCGTTTCGTTGATTGATCTGCGCCATAAACTGGTGGCCGAATTGTCCGGCGGCCAGCGTCAGCGTGCCTTTGTCGCCATGAGCATTGCGCAAGACACGCCCTATCTGCTGTTTGACGAGCCAACCAGTTTTCTGGATATCCGCTATCAATACGAGGTTCTGGATTTATTGCGCGATCTGAACAACAAGGGGCGCACCTGTGTGGTGGTGCTGCATGACATTGCCCAAGCGGCGCGTTATGCGACCGATCTGGTAGTGATGAAGGATGGCGCAATTCATAGCCGTGGCACACCAAAAACGGTGATAACGCCGCAAACCGTTGAGCAGGTTTACGAAATCAAGGCCCGCGTTTATCAGGATCCGGTCAGCAATACCGCAGTTGTTAGTCCGCTTTAAAGTCGGGCTAACGATTTATTTATTTTTGGCAAGCACAGGTGCGGTTTTATCCAGCGCCAATTCTGCATCTGAAAACACCCACGGCCCGCGAAGCCCCGCAACGCCCTCGGGATTAATCACCATACCACGGTGCCGGATTTGCGGATCATTCAGCGCTTGCTCAACCGTATTGATCGGCCCCGCCGGAACAACTGCGGCCTCGCATGCGGCCAATAAATCGGCAGATGTACGATTGGCAAACGCCTGCTCGATAATTTCTGTCAGCTCGGCCCTGTTTTGCACCCTTTGGTGATTGCTGGCAAAGCGCGCATCATGTGCCAGTTCGGCCTGGTTAATTACCTTGCAAAACCGTTTGAATTGCCCGTCGTTTCCAACCGCAATTATAATATAGCTATCCTTGGTCGCCATGCCTTGGTAGGGGGCAATATTAGGGTGGGCATTGCCGCGCCGTGTCGGGCTTTTGCCCGTCACCAGATAATTCATCGCCTGATTTGCCAGCATTGTGGTGGCGCAATCTTGCAGTGACATATCAATATGTTGACCCTTGCCGGTTTTATGGCGTTGCTCGACTGCCGCCAGCACGCCGATGGTGCCGTAAAGACCGGTAACAATATCCGTCACAGCCACGCCAACTTTTTGCGGTGTGCCGTCGGCTTCGCCGGTGATCGACATTAAACCGGACATACCTTGCAACAAAAAATCATATCCGGCACGGTTTGCATAAGGCCCGTCCTGCCCGAAACCGGTGATCGAGCAATAAATCAGTCGCGGGTTCAGCTTGCTTAAACTGGCGTAATCCAGCCCGTATTTAGCCAAGCCCCCGACCTTGAAATTCTCGATCAGAATATCCGCGTCCATCACCAGATCACGCACGATTTTCTGACCCTCAGCCGTGCGAAAATCCGCCACAACCGAGGTTTTCCCCCGATTGGCCGCGTAAAAATAGGCCGCCGATTTGTCGCCATTATGCTCGATATAGGGCGGACCCCATTTGCGAGTGTCATCACCTTCAGGCGATTCAACCTTGATAACCTCGGCCCCCAAATCGGCCAGAGATTGACCAATCAGCGGTCCGGCCAAAATGCGGGCAAGTTCAACAACCTTCATGTCTTCTAGCGGCTTCATAGCTTGCTCCTGATTATGGCTTCTACTGTTTTGCTTGCATTAGAAACGGGACAAATGGCAAGGGTTATCTTCGGAATTTCGCGGCTGATGCCGTACCTGACACTTGCGCCAAAGATGCGCCGCTGCGTCCACTCTTGACGACGGCCAAGAACAGGTTGAAGAAGGATTTGATACTCTTGAGGCTGTGATAAAATCCAACATCACGGCCGGCGCAAAAAGGAACCTGCAAAATGAGCCGCACTCTTGCCCCGCAAAGCCAACCCGCACTGTCCAGCTTCAACTGGGAAGACGCCTTGATGCTGGATGACCAACTTACCGCAGAAGAGCGCATGATCCGCGATTCCGCCAAAGCCTACGCGCAGGAAAAATTGCAACCCCGCATCACGGACGCCTTTGCAAACGAAACCACCGATCCCGAAATTTTCCGCGAAATGGGCGAAATGGGCCTGTTGGGCGTCACCATCCCCGAAGAATACGGCGGCATTGATGCGGGCTATGTGGCCTATGGTTTGGTCGCCCGCGAAATTGAGCGGGTCGATAGCGGTTACCGCTCGATGATGTCGGTGCAATCGTCTTTGGTGATGTATCCGATTTACGCCTATGGAACCGATGAGCAGCGCAAAAAATACCTGCCCAAACTGGCCAGCGGTGACTTTATCGGCTGTTTCGGGCTGACCGAACCCGATGCCGGATCCGATCCCGGTTCAATGAAAACCACAGCCAAGAAAACCGATGCCGGTTATTTGCTGAACGGCACGAAAATGTGGATTTCCAACAGCCCGATTGCCGATATTTTTGTTGTCTGGGCAAAATCCGAGGCCCACGGCGGCAAAATCCGCGGCTTTGTTTTGGAAAAAGGCATGAAAGGGTTGTCAGCCCCCAAAATCGACGGGAAAATGAGCCTGCGTGCCTCGATCACCGGTGAAATTGTCATGCAGGATGTGGAAGTCGGCCAAGATGCTTTGCTGCCACATGTCGAGGGTTTAAAAGGGCCGTTTGGCTGTTTGAACCGCGCGCGTTACGGCATTGCATGGGGCGTGATGGGTGCGGCCGAGGCCTGCTGGCACGGCGCATTGCAATACGGTCTGGACCGCAAGCAATTTAACAAACCACTGGCCGCCACCCAGCTGTTTCAGTTGAAACTGGCCAATATGCAGACCGAAATCAGTCTTGGCTTGCAGGCCTGTTTGCGGGTCGGGCGATTGATGGACGGTGCCAAAGCCGCGCCCGAAATGATTTCAATGATCAAACGCAACAATTGCGGCAAGGCGCTGGATATCGCCCGAAATGCGCGCGATATGCATGGCGGCAACGGTATTTCGCTGGAATTTCAGGTGATCCGGCATATGGTTAACCTTGAAACCGTCAACACCTATGAAGGCACCCATGATGTGCATGCCCTGATTTTGGGCCGTGCGCAGACGGGGTTGCAAGCGTTCTTTTAATTTTTGCCAAATGTGACTAGGTGTTTAGTGCCGGCGCTAAAATCCGGCAATTTCGGCACAGAAAATTTCTTTGCCAAAGCCTTTGAAATACTGGGGGAAACATGAGCGAAGAAGCAAAAACCCGCGAGCAAATCTGTGTGCTGGCAAAATCGTTATTTGATCGCGGTCTTACAGCAGGATCCACCGGTAATATTTCGGTTCGCTTGTCTGACGGCCGCTTTATTATCACCCCGACCGGCAGCAGTTTCGGCCGGCTTGATCCGGCGCGGCTTTCGCTGTGTGACGCCAACATGAATTTGCTGCAAGGCGACGCGCCCACCATCGAAGTGCCCTTGCACAGCGCATTTTACGAAACCCGCGGCGCAACGACCGGCGCTGTGGTTCATCTGCATTCGTGCCATTCGGTGGCCTTGTCGATGCTGCCCGATACCGACCCCGACAACATGTTGCCGCCCATCACCGCCTATCGGGTGATCCGGCTGGGCAAGGTTAAATTGCTGCCGTTTTTTTTGCCCGGTGATGCGGCCATGGGCAACGCAATTCGCGGTCTGGCAGGCAAACGCAGCGCCGTGGTGCTGGCAAATCACGGGCCTGTGGTGGCGGGCAAGGATCTGGAAGCTGCGGTTTATTCTGTTGAAGAGCTGGAAGAGAGCGCAAAACTGACCTTGATGACAAGGGGCATGAATCCGGTGTTTTTGAACGATAGCCAGATAAACGGGCTGGTCAC
Organism: Paracoccaceae bacterium; assembly: GCA_003535335.1. Lineage (GTDB taxonomy): Bacteria > Pseudomonadota > Alphaproteobacteria > Rhodobacterales > Rhodobacteraceae > Profundibacter. The sequence continues at coordinate 12,915 of DOHJ01000165.1, forward strand.
TAAATTCGATGTGCAGTGGGATGACTAGGTTTTCCGCCAATCTTGGGTTTTTATGGGCCGAGCTGACTTTGCCCGAGGCGATCCGCGCTGCGGCCAAGGCCGGATTTGACGCGGTTGAATGCCATTGGCCCTACGACACACCGCCCGAAGATGTCCGCAAAGCGCTGGTTGAAACCGGTTTGCCGATGCTGGGGTTAAATACATCACGCGGTAAAGCCGGTGAAAACGGATTGGCCGCACTGAAGGGGCGGACGCCACAAGCGCGGGCGGCCATTGATCAGGCGCTGGATTATGCGGTGGCGACTGGCACAAAAGCTGTGCATGTGATGGCGGGGTTTGCCAGTGGCCAGATTGCGCATGATACTTTTGTTGAAAATCTGCGCTATGCCTGCAAAAATGCGCGGCCCCACAACATCACCATCCTGATCGAGCCGCTGAATGTTTATGATGCACCGGATTATTTTTTGCAAAATTCCGATCAGGCATTGCGCATTATCAATCAGCTCAATGATCCGGCCCTAAAGCTGATGTTTGACTGTTATCATCTGCAAATCATGGAAGGCGATCTGATGCGCCGTTTGGAAAAATGCCTGCCAGTGGTCGGCCATATTCAATTTGCATCCGTGCCCGAACGCCGTGAGCCATCACTGGGCGAGCTGAATTACAAACACATCTTTACCCATATTGAAAAGCTGGGTTATTGTGCGCCGCTGGGGGCGGAATATAAACCGGATGGCAAAACCGAACCAACCCTTGACTGGATGAAATGGTAGGCCACACTGGCACCATGCCCGATCAGATCGAAATCACAATCCTGAACCAAATTTCCGACATCGCTGCGGATGAATGGAACGCCTGTGCCGGCCCAACCTCAGGGCGAGCGATTGACCCGTTTACCACTCACCGGTTTTTACTGGCGCTCGAAAATAGCGGGTCGGTCGGCGCAGGCACCGGATGGCACCCCCGCCACATTGCAGCCTATCAAAACGACCGGTTGATTGGCGTTGCGCCGACCTATGCCAAAACCCATTCGCAGGGCGAATATGTTTTCGACCACAGCTGGGCTGACGCCTATATGCGCGCAGGTGGGCAGTATTATCCGAAATTGCAAATAACCGTGCCGTTCACCCCGGTCACCGGTCGGCGGTTATTAACGCGGACGGGATATGAAACCATCGGCCAAACTGCATTATTGCAAGGGGCGGTGCAGCTGGCAGCCGATCACGGGCTTTCGTCAATGCACATCACATTTTGCACCGAATCCGAGGCCATTGCAGGCAAGGCCATGGGCCTGATGCACCGGATTGGACAGCAGTTTCACTGGGTTAATGACGGCTACAAAACATTTGATGATTTTCTGAGCAGCCTATCATCACGAAAACGCAAAAACATACGCCGCGAACGCCGTCAGGCACAGGGTTTTGGCGGCACAATCCACACGTTTACAGGTGATGAAATCACACCTGAACACATGGAGGCTTTTTGGGGGTTTTATCAGGACACCAGCGCACGAAAATGGGGCACACCTTATCTAAGTCGCGAATTTTTTAACATTGCCCATGAAAATTTGCGCGCCGATATTTTTCTGGTCATGGCCAAACGCGGCGAAACATGGGTTGCGGGGGCACTGAATTTTATTGGCGCTGAAACCCTGTTCGGCCGCTACTGGGGTTGTATCGAGGACCACCCTGCCCTGCATTTTGAGATATGTTATTACCGCGCCATTGATTTTGCCATTCAGCAGGCACTGACAAAAATCGAGGCCGGCGCCCAAGGCGAGCATAAACTTTCCCGTGGTTATCTGCCCGCAATTACCCATTCACTGCACTGGATTGCCGATGACGGGTTTCGCGAGGCTGTTGCACAATTTTTGCAGCATGAACGGCAAGCCGTGGATCACGATATCGAAATTATGACATCTTACGGACCCTTTAAACGGGGTTTGTAACCGGGGTTATGACGGGGTCGAAAGCCTCGGGTCACTTAATGTCGGCTATTTAAATAACGAACATCCCTTCAAATATAGGGGAACATATAGTTGCTCATAATACAACTCAACCTACATCTTGCCTTTTGTTCCTCTTTCGTTCTATAATTAAGCATCTGCCAATCAGGAGTGATTCTATGCAACTTACAATGAATTTGGATAAAATCGTTACCCAACCAGACACAACGTCTAACGATTATTACAAACTGCCAATAACTGAAAAACAATTAAATTACGCACGGCACATTTCTGTTGCCAGCGGTAATGCCATCCCATGGGAGGTTCAACAAGATCGCAATGATTTATCGCGCTGGATCGATGTGAACAAAGCTGCGTTAAAAACCAGCAAATTTGCCAATTACCCGTCTTCAAAACAGGTGGCCTTTGCCGAACGTGTCGCACGATTAAAACGCCGCCAAGTGCCGCATGAATGTTTTAAAGACCGCACCTTGATGTCACGTTGGATTGATAGCAACCTGTAATTTGCCGGACAAACATGAATGTTGCCCGCCGTAAGCCTAAATAATTCAGGCTTGAGGCGGGCCGATTGCTCAAACAGCATTAAACCAACAACATATCCTCCGTAATATCGCCAAGTTGCGTGTTCAAAAACGTAATTTCAACTGCGCCATCGCTAAAGACCACATTCGCGCCGTCTTGTACCATCTGCGCCATCGCCGCGTCTGCATCGTCATAATCGAAATTGCGCAGATCAATCCAGTCCCAGCTCTCAAGCCCGATAACCTGATCCGAACCCGCGTCGTCCGAATTGAACACAAACCTGTCCGCCCCGACGCCGCCAAACAAATCATCATCACCGGCACCACCCTCCAGCACATCGCCGCTGTTCAGGCTGCGCATGTAAGTGACCAGACCGGATGCGGAACTGTTGATAAATTCCTGACTTTGCGAAAACCCCAAAACGACCTGCGCGCGGCTCAATTCGCCGCCCTCCAATCGATCAACCCAGTTGGTCAGGCCACCCGAATCCGGCTCTCGGTCCAGAACATTTTGATAAAGCAGCGTGACAAATTCAGTGTTGGTCGTGCTGCCGTAGGTACTGGTGAACTCGCTTGAACTTACAAACCCCGCGGCCACGGACTCCAGAGCTCGGCCCTCGCCCAGAGCCACTGTCCAGCTGTTAAACCCGCCCGCGTCCGGATCCCGATCCAGCGTGGCGTGATAAAGCCGGTAAACATCATCCGCCCAGCGCATCTGGTGGCCGGATAAACTGAATTCAAGGCAGGCACCTGCTGTTTCGGTGATAAACTCGCCGCTTTGTGAAAAACCAAGCACCACTTGGGCGCGGCTCAGTTCGCCGCTTTCAAGTTTTCCAACCCAGCTGTTTAATCCGGCAGTATCCGCTGCGCGTCCCAGCACGTTCTGGTAAAGTAGCGTGACAAATTCAGTATTGGTGCTGCTACCATATGCGATCTGAAACTCTGAGGAGTTTACAAAGCCTTCTGCAACCTCTTGCAAGGTAAGGCTGGCGTCAATAATCCGGTTTGTCCAGCTTGAATGCCCGGCCATGTCAGGCGTGCGATCAAGCGTAGCTCGGTAAAGTCGGAAAACCTGACCACCAACCGAGTCAAATCCGGCATTTGGCGTGCCGCCATTCAAAAAATCATCTCCATCTTCTCCGATCAAGTGATCGGCTCCGCCTAAACCAGTAATTTTATCATTGCCTTGCGTGCCACGGATCGTATCGGCCTGATGGGTTCCAGTAATAATTTGATCACCCAAAACAACTGGGCTTACAGGCACGTGCCATGTATCAAACAACCCGGAAATCGAAAAATCACTTTGCGTCAAGGAACTGCCATCCGCCGATATTATTATTACAGTTTCGTTCCCAAAGCTGATTTCAACGCCGTTGTTTGTGCTATTAAAATCAAGCACATCCAGCGTAGAAACCCGACCCCACGCCGAAAGGTCAATCCGGTCAACATCAATATCAAAGTCTTCGATCACATCGGTTTGACCATCGGCAACCAGCACAAAAACATCTGCACCATCTCCACCATACATATGGTCAAGACCCGCCCCATCAACCAGAATGTCATCGCCATTATGGCCGTAAAGGTTGTCGTCGCCTTCATTTCCAGTCAACTGATCTGCGCCGGATGTTCCGTTCAAGATTTCACCGCTCGCTGCAGCGATTTCAACCGCGCCCAATCCTTCGATGGCCACGCGAAAATGCCCAAGGCCGGTCAAACCTTCGCCTGAGGTAAATATCTCGATGTCATTTCCGACGACTGACATCGACAATGTTGTGATATCAGTTAGCCCAGTTTGCATGCTGTCGGCGATGGTTTCCAGATGCAGCAGACGCCCGCCAGGCAACAGCGTCATAAGGGTTAGGCCATCATCCGTCCCTGATACCAGCACAAAAACTTGTCCTTGAACAGTAACCGTTTCTATAATCGTTGCAGATTGAAACCTTGTATCCAAAGTGTCATTCACTTGATCCACAACCCGCATACTGCCGTTTTCGTCCAATGCGACAACCGATATTGAATTGCTGCCAGCAGCTGTGATCAGCGCATAACTTTGCCCGTCAACCGTAACAACCTCCAGATCGGTCGGGTTACTTATACTAAGCGTATTGGCCGATGAAACCGTACTGACCAATGTAGTGGATCCATCGGATTCAATACGAAGCGTACTAAGGCTGTTATCAAAGGAGGAAAGAACCAGCAAATGCGGCTCTCCTCCCAGAGTAACCACAACCAGTCCCGCAATATCGTTACCGGTTTGATCCGAGCCTACCTCAATATTTTCCATTAGCTGCAAATTGCCGTCCGCGCCGCGTTCCCAGCAATCCACACCGGTGCCTTGGCGCGATGAGGTGAAAAACAACTGCCTATCAGCCAAATTGACAACTTCCAGTTCCACCAAGGCATCTGCCCCGGTAGATAATGTAAATGGATTAGACAAGGAACCGTCACTGTTGATCCAGTACCCAGTCATGGTTTGACCATTTTGACCAAAAGATAATAATGCTGATTGGCCGTTTAATTCCACAATATCCAGCTGCGATGCTGCGGCAAGACCTGTTGAACTTTCAATGCCAATCCACTCGACAACAGACAGGTCGTTGACATTCCAAACAGTTATCCCCCCGTCCTCACCTGTGCTGGTATATAACCATGCCCCCGCACTGTTTTGAAACGTTACCATGCTATCGATGCCGGTTAGATACGCTTCCGGATCATCCAACGATGTTTCGATATGATTTAGATAAGTCACCCCTGACTCCTTTCACCTAAAGTAAAACTGCGTCTAGGGTGGCTCGTAAAAATTAATGTCTAAGTAATAAATCGTGTCAGATTTGTGGCGTTTCACTAAATTTTGAGTGGAGAAAACGGATGATAAGCGAGCTGTAATTAGTTGCCAAACACCCAGATTAAAGTTTAAATTTTGTATTTTGTACGAACTGATCACACAATGCGCCAATTAAATAAGTTAACAAAAATTTTCCCTGTTACTGGTTGGCATTTGACTGTATCGTTCGCAGGAACCAAAAATACGTTTAGGGACAGAATCGATGCGGATCATTAAAATTGCGGCTTTATTGCTGTGTATTATGCCAATTTCAGCATGCACCGTACCGCGAGGAGCAGCGCTTACATCAGAAATACTGAATGAGACAAAATCCGAGGCCCCGACATTTTCTGTCGTTCCAGTAACACGCAATAAGCTGGAGCAAGTCGCCAAGTGGCCTAGGACCGGACCCAACAGTCACTACCATTGGTTAAAAAAAGGCCGCGGCCCCGACAGCCCCGTTATTCGCGCAGGGGACGTCATCAATCTTATTATCTGGGATAATCAGCAAAATTCCCTTTTAACACCAGAAACCGGCAAGCTGGTTGAAATGCCTGGATTGGTTGTATCGCCAAAAGGCACAATTTTCATTCCCTATCTGGACGAAGTCCAGGTGCGGGGTAAAACGCCTTCGCAAGCACGTCAGTCATTACAGGAATCGCTAACAGAGATTGTGCCTGCCGCGCAGGTGCAACTGTCATTCTCAGCAGGCAAGCTAAATTCTGCTGACCTGATAACAGGCGTAACCAAGCCGGGTAGCTATCCGTTGCCTGATCGTAACTTTTCCATTCTTAGTCTGCTTGCACAAGGCGGCGGGATTTCACCCAGTTTACGTAACCCGCTGGTGCGTTTGATCCGGGGTAATAAGACATATGAAATCCCCGCTACGGTATTGTTTTCCAAAGCTGGCGCAAATGTAACGATTCGCGGAAATGACAAAATCATGGCCGTCGAAGACAAGCGTTACTTTACTGCACTGGGCGCAACCGGCACGGAAAGTCTGGTTTATTTTGATAAAGAAAGCATCACCACACTTGAAGCGCTTTCAATGATTGGCGGGCTTGCGGAAAGTCGCGCTAATTTGAAAGGCGTGTTAGTGTTGCGGGACTACCCGGCCAGAGCGATCCGCCATGACGGGAAAGGTCCCGAGATGAAACAGGTTATTTTCACCTTTGATTTAACGTCTGCCGATGG
>DOHJ01000205.1:0-2669 GCA_003535335.1 Paracoccaceae bacterium
AGTCTCTACGTGTGCTCTTCCGATCTGACCGGTCTTGAGCTGTCACGGAAACGTCAATAAAGCATAAAAATGATACGGTCCAGCTTGGTGTTGGAATGGATCAGAAAGGGCCGCTTCGTCCACATTGCCACCAATGCTGTAATCATCCGCTTTGTAGACCAAAGGCGCTTGGGTCTTGGTCAGCTTCGCTTGATCACCATTGCAAGTTGGCTTAACGGGCGTTCAAAACCTAGTTCGACACAGCCCATTATTGTTCTAAAAATATCCCCGCCGGAGGCATAAAACCTTTTTGGGCCACGCTATCAATCGTTGATATCGTGCTCTTTATCCCAGGTTTTCACCTTCTCCAGCCGCACACCGAATATCTGGCGCAAACCCAACCAGGCAACCAGCGAAATCACGGCAAAAACCAGCAGAATTAGTGGCAAGGACAACGACACCAGCGCGCCGAAATAGAGCAGCCCACCAACGAAAAATGCACCGACTGCAAAGCCTAGATAAATATACGCCGGGCTAAGAACTTCTAGAATGGCCAGCACCAAAGCCCCGGCCATCCATGCCCACCATGTGGTCCAGATCATACTTTACCTTTCAGCATTTTAAACGCGTCGCCAAAGGCATCCATCAGATGGCTTGGCAGTATAATGGTTTGCTTGCCTGCACCTTTGCCAATTTCGGCCATAGTCTCAACTTGCTTTAACGCAACCTGGTATTGGGCGGCCTCGATACCGTTTTCCTTGATTGCCTTGGCCACCACCTCGGTTCCATAGGCTTCGGCATCGGCCGTGATACGACGCGCTTTGGCCTGTTGCTCGGCGGCATAAAGCTCGGCATCGGCGTTCAGCTCAACTGCGCGCTTGGTGCCTTCGGCTTCGGTCACTTGGGCACGGCGCGCACGTTCTGCATTTAATTGCTGTGACATGGCTTCGCGGGTGGCCTGATCCAGATTAACGTCCAGAATTTCGGCGCGCGTTACCTCGATACCCCAATCATCCACAGCATCGGCAATCTGGCCTTTGATTTTGGAAATCAGCTGTTGGCGGTTTGATTGCACTTCGTCCAGCTCCATTTCACCAATGCCCGACCGCACGATACCGGCGACGGTCGTGGCAATCGCCGCATCTACATCGCGAATACGGTAAACAGTTTTTTCAGGCTCAATGATGCGGTAAAACACGCTGGTTTCAACTTCCATCGGCACGTTATCGGCGGTGATGGCATCTTGTCGCGCCGATGGCAACTGGCGTTCCAGAATGGACACTTTGTGATGCACGCGATCTAAAAACGGCACGATAAAATTAATGCCGGGTGATAGGACCGAACGCAGCTTGCCGAACCGCTCAACCACATATTTTTCCGATTGGGGCACAATTCGAATGCCCTTGAAAATCACAACGACAATGAAAAGGCCCAGTAGCAAATAAACAAGACTACCGCTTAGCAGCTCGCCGATAATTTGGTCAGTATTCATAATATTACTCCGCATAATTAATAAATGACATATGGTGCACTTGCGCGTTTATATCAAGGACGCACGTCTTTACACATAAATCAACATTTACGCAAAATCACCGAACCCACAGAATAACCGGCCCCGAATGAACAAATCATCCCGATGTCTCCGGCCTTGAAATCATCCGAAAACTTTGAAAATGCAATGATCGATCCCGCAGACGAGGTATTTGCATAATCTTGTAAAATATTTGGCTGCTCGCTTGCGGCAGGTTTGCGCCCCAGAACCTTTTTACCAATAAAATCATTCATCGCTTTATTGGCCTGATGCAGCCACATTCGGCGCAAGTTCTCAGGTGTAATATCTTCGTCATCCAAATGCCCCAACATGTGATTTACCACAAGCGGCAGTACCTCTTTAAACACCTTTCGCCCGTTTTGCATAAACTGCATATCACGGCGCGGGGCAGTTCCGTCAGGCCGGGATCTGCGCAAAAAACCGTTATTATTTCGTATGTTATTGGAAAATTTCGTCAGGCAACGGGTTGAAACTATCTCAAAATGCGCCCCCGTAACATCGGCCTTTCGCTCAATTAATACAGCTGTACTAACGTCACCGAAAATAAAATGGCAATCGCGATCCGTCCATTCCAGATGCCCGCTGGTAATTTCAGGGTTCACCACCAATATTGCCCGTGCCGAGCCAGTCCGAACCATATCTGCGGCGGCCTGAATACCGAATGTCGCCGAAGAGCAGGCCACATTCAGATCAAAGCCAAAGCCCTGCACACCCAGTAAATCCTGCACCTCGATCGCCATCGCCGGATAGGCCCGCTCCATATTTGATGCAGCAACAATAACCGCATCCACATCGGCGGCGGTTTTTCCGGCTTTTTTCAGCGCCTTAAGGCATGAATCTACCGCCATTTCCGCCATAATTGACGGCTCTTCATCACGTCTTTGGCGCAACAATGGATGCATCACTTCAGGGTTTAAAATTCCGGCTTTATCCATAACAAACCGCTGCTTGATCCCGCTGGCGGCAACAATAAATTCAACGCTGGAATATGCCTTTTCCTCAACCTCACCCGCCGCAATCGCTTGTTTATTTTGGGCATTGAATAAATCGACATGGGCATTGAATGCCGCGACCAATTCCGCGTTGGTGATAATTTCCGACGGTGTAAAAACCCCGCTGCCCGAAATAACCGGCTGAT
>DOHJ01000205.1:3062-7808 GCA_003535335.1 Paracoccaceae bacterium
ACATTTAGCCTTATAAGTCTGCCCCTTACCCCCATCGGGATGGCGCAGCCGAATACTTTCGGCATGCAACATCAGGCGCGGCGCATCCAGCGCTTTACCGGTTGCATAAAACGGATCGCCCAAAATCGGATGGCCAATCTCGCGCATATGCACCCGCAACTGATGGCTGCGACCGGTCTGGGGAAACAACCGGACCCGCGTTGCATTTTCCTCATATTTCAGAACGCGCCAATCGGTAATTGCCTGCTTGCCATGTTCGAAATCCACATGCTGCAAGGGGCGGTTTGGCCAATCGACAATCAAAGGCAAATCCACAGTGCCGGTTTTTTCCCCAACCCGTCCGTAAACCCGCGCCAGATATGTTTTCTTGATCTGGCGCTTTTCAAACTGCAGCCCCAAATGCCGCTGGGCATGGCGGGTCATGGCAAACACCATCACCCCGGATGTATCGCGATCCAGCCGATGCACCAGCAACGCATCGGCAAACACGGCTTGTACACGGCCAGTCAGACAATCGGCCAGATGTGCGCCCTTACCCGGCACTGATAACAACCCCGACGGCTTGTCCACCAACAGCAATTCGTGGTCATTGTGCAAAATCACCAAAGGATCTTGCGGCGGGCAGTAATTATCACTCATCACAGACATAACCCGCTCCTTTCAATCCACACATACAGTATTGCAATTTCACCCGCCAAAACTCTCGAATTCTTCTTGCCATAAATACCTGCGCCGCAGGCAATCCCGAGCACCCGGCAGGGTGCGAGATATCCCGCGACGCAAAGCGTCTCCTTAATTTAGCTCTGCATCAAGCCAGCTCAATCGCAATTGCCGTGCCTTCGCCGCCCCCAATACAAATCGCCGCAACACCGCGTTTTAGCCCGCGTTTTTCCAAGGCATTCAGCAGCGTCACCATAATCCGCGTGCCCGACGCACCAATCGGGTGGCCCAGCGCACAGGCACCGCCGTTCACATTGACAATATCGCGCGAAATATCCAGTTCGTGCATAAAGGCCATCGGCACCACGGCAAAGGCCTCGTTCACTTCCCACAAATCCACATCGGCCACGGACCAGCCAATGTTTTTCAGCAGTTTTTGCGCCGCCGGAACCGGTGCTGTGGTAAACCAGCCCGGGGCCTGCGCATGGCTGGCATACCCGACAATTTTCGCCCGTATTTTCAAACCATTCTCTTTGGCAGCCTCGGCGCTGGCCAACACCAAAGCCGCAGCACCATCCGAAATCGAAGAGGCGTTGGCGGCCGTAACCGTTCCGTCTTTACTAAAGGCCGGGCGCAATTGCGGGATTTTCTCGGGGCGGGCTTTGGCGGGCTGCTCGTCTGTCCCGACCACAGTATCGCCTCGACGCGACTTGACCGTCACAGCGGCGATTTCAGCCTCAAAAGCTCCGGTTTTTTCAGCCTCAAGCGCATTTGACAGGGATCTTAGCGCAAATTCGTCCTGCGCCTCGCGGCTAAACTGGTATTTTTCGGCACAATCCTCGGCAAACACACCCATCAGGCGGCCCTTGTCATAGGCATCTTCAAGCCCGTCCAGAAACATGCTGTCTTGCACTTGGCCGTGGCCAATCCGCGCCCCGCCGCGCATTTTTGGCAACAGGTACGGCGCATTTGTCATGCTCTCCATGCCACCGGCAACCATCACACCGGCCTGACCCGCCGCAATCTGGTTACAAGCCGACATCACGGTTTTCATGCCCGAGCCGCACATTTTATTAACGGTCGTGGCCGGAACATCTTCGGCCAAACCGGCCGCAAATCCGGCTTGGCGTGCGGGTGCCTGGCCCAGACCGGCAGGCAAAACACAGCCCATCAGAACTTCTTGGATCATTTCAGGCCCCGCACCGGCATCCGCAACGGCGGCTTTTATAGCCACCCCGCCCAAAGCTGGGGCATCCACGGTGGCAAAATCCCCCTGAAACCCGCCCATAGGTGTGCGCGCAGCACCGGCAATCACAACGTCTTTCATTATCGCATCCTTCATTTTAACTCGGCTCTTAGGCATATGCATACCGAATAGTAAGGATTGGCGTCTAGTGTGCAATTATGAAACGTTACGGAGCAACAGATGCAACTTGAAACCAAAACCTACGGCGACACCCTGATCGTCACCGCCACCATGCCACGAATTGATGCCGCTATCGCCATTGAATTCAAGGATAACATGCGCACCGCCTGCATGGACGGACCTGCGCGTGTTGTGCTGGATTTGTCATCAGTTTCCTTTCTGGACAGCAGCGGCCTGGGGGCGGTTGTTGCAGCCATGAAGCTGTTGGCGCCCGATCAAAAACTGGAACTTGCAGGGCTGACCACAAATGTTGACAAGGTGTTTCGCCTGACCCGAATGGATCGCGTTTTCACCATACACCCCGATACGGATACTGCGCTAAACGACACAGAAACCGATATTGAAAATGCATCCTGACCCGCTGACCACGCTTATGAATAAGGCCAAAACATTGCCCCACCCCACCAAAACCCCAACTGATAAAATTCATTTAATATTTCCGGCAAGCCCAAATGGCGTTCGTAAGGCGCTTGCCGACACGCTTGAGAAATTGCGTTTTCTTGAGCTTTCGATTGAGGAAACCGGCACGGTTGAGCTGGTGTTGGCAGAGGTTATGAATAACATTACCGAGCATGCTTATGCGGATTATCCAGATGGTATGATTGATTTGCAAATCACCCCAACCAGCCGCGGTTTGTACTGCAAGGTTTCCGACAGCGGCAAGCCAATGCCAAAAGGTGCAGCCCCGCTGGGTAGCAGGGCCTTGCTGGATTGTGAGTTAAATGATTTGCCCGAAGGCGGCTTTGGCTGGTTCCTGATTCGTGATTTGGCGCGGGATTTAGAATACTCTCGCGTAGCGGGTAAAAACCTTCTCAACTTCCGCATTGCGACAAATCAACCCGATTTACTGGCGAATTAACCCTGAAAAGGGCAAAATGCCGTTTTTATGCCCCAATTCCACCCAAAACAGGCCAGAATGAAGATGCATAACGTAAGGGTAGCTGCATAAAGCTTCCCTCGACGTCGTGTTTAACAGCCCCCACCCAGTTCGCGACGTCGAGGTTTACTTTCCCACAAAATAAGTTTGGAATTATCCAACAATCAGCATAGGTTTTCCCTGTCAAACAAGGAAAACAAAAATGCGCGATTTCCAAACAGCTGGCCGCTCGGCAGTTTATGCCGGTAACGGGCTTTGCGCCACCTCTCACCCTCTGGCCGCCAAGGTCGCGGTTCAAATGCTGGAAGCTGGCGGAAATGCTGTGGATGCCGCAATCGCCGCTGCTGTTTTACTTGGTTTTTGCGAGCCGCAAAGCACCGGAATTGGCGGCGATTGTTTTGTGCTGTTAAAACCGGCCGGCGTTGAAGATATTATTGCCCTGAACGGATCGGGCCGCGCCCCCGCCAAGCTTTGCGCCCAAAGATTGCGCGATGCAGGGCACAAAACCATCCCGCCTGATTCAGTTGATTCCATCACCATCCCCGGTGCAATTGACGCATTTTGCCGTCTGTCAAAAGATTGGGGAAAACTTGGACTAAAAGCCAGCCTTGCGCCTGCGATCCATTATGCAGAGACCGGCATTCCCGTTGCGCCGCGTGTCTCATTTGATTGGCGCGCCAATGCCGAACGCCTGCAGGGGGCCGCGCGCAAGTATTTCTTAACCGGTAATAAAGCGCTTGCTACAGGCCAGATTTTTCGCAGCCCACAACAGGCCGAAGTTTTGCGCCGCATTGCAATGGAAGGTCGGGCAGGTTTTTACGAGGGTGAAGTGTCCCAAGATATGGTGAACTCCCTGCAAGCCTTGGGCGGCTGCCACACCATCGATGATTTTGCCGCAACGGCTTGCGAATATACCACCCCGATCAGCGCTGATTACAAGGGCTATGAGCTGGTCGAACATCCGCCCAACGGCCAAGGTGCGACCGCGATTTTGATTAACAATATACTGTCGAATTTTGATCTGACCACCATGCAACCCTTTGGTGCCCAGCGCGCCCATATCGAGGCCGAGGCGGCGAAACTGGCCTATGATGCACGGAACCGGTTTATTGCCGATGCGGCTAATACAAACCGGCTGGATCACATGCTGGCAGATGAGACAGCAGAAAAACTGGCCGCGCTGATTGATCCGAAGCATGCCATGAACAACCCACAAAAACGGGCCGGTCACATTCACAAGGATACGGTTTATTTGACAGTGGTTGATAAAGACCAGATGGCTGTTTCGTTAATTTATTCAACATATTACGCCTTTGGATCTGGTCTGGCCTCGGAAAAATTTAGCGTGTTGTTCCAAAACCGCGGTGCCGGTTTTAACCTGACAAAAAACCACCCGAACGAGGCCGGCGGAACCAAACGGCCGATGCACACAATCATTCCCGGGATGATAAAACAAAATGGTCGCCTGATCATGCCATTCGGGGTAATGGGCGGGGCCTATCAACCAAACGGGCATGCACGGTTTTTGACAAATATTGCGGATTTCAACATGCTACCCCAAGCGGCCATCGACGCGCCGCGCAGTTTTTCCTTTGACGGGCATATGGATGTGGAGCGTGGCTATAGCGATGCCGTGCGCCAAAAACTGGCCGATATGGGCCATGATGTCCGCATTCCAGTGGCTGCAATTGGCGGCGCACAAGCCATTCGAATTGACCATGCGGCTGGCGTTTTGATCGGCGCGTCAGACCCGCGGAAAGATGGTTGTGCTTTGGGCTACTAG
>DOHJ01000205.1:8139-13644 GCA_003535335.1 Paracoccaceae bacterium
CTAGTTTAACTGAAACTGCAACGGATACTGACCGTCTTGAAAATCACCGAACAAATCGGTCAGGTCCGGGTGGCTGATCGGCTCGCCGGTGTAATCGGCAACCAGATTTTGCTCGGACACATAAGCCACGTAATAGCTTTGGTCATTTTCGGCCAAAAGATGATAAAACGGCTGATCTTTATTGGGGCGCACGTCTTCTGGTATGGCGTCATACCAGTCTTCTGTGTTGGCAAACATTGCGTCCACATCAAACACAACGCCCCTGAAAGGATGCTTGCGGTGGCGCACAACTTGGCCCAAATGATATTTAGCTCGTGATTTTAGCATTGCATTTCAGTCCCCATACAGCGTTATTAATACTTCATTCACGGTGTTGTCCATGCAGGATGACTAAAATTTAAGGAAACAGTCTGTGAACCTATTACTAACAGTGCTCGAAATTGTAACGCCTGTGTTCACGCTTGGGGCGCTTGGTTTTCTCTGGGTGAAACTGGGATTTGAGTACAAGGTTGAATTTGTTACCCGCTTGGCAATGACGCTTTCGGTGCCATGCCTGATCTTCACATCCTTGATGCAAACCGAGATTGACCCGCGCGCCCTTGCCACACTTTCATACGCCGCCCTTACCACATATGGCGTGGTCGGTATGCTTTCGTTTATGCTTGTAAAGTTCGCCAAATTACCTGTTCGCACCTATTACGCCCCGCTGATTTTCGGCAATACCGGCAATCTTGGCCTGCCTTTGGCCCTGTTTGCCTTTGGCCAAATCGGGCTGGGTTATGCTGTGGTGGTTTTTGCCAGCATGGCAATTTTGTCATTTACCTTCGGGGTCTGGCTGGTTTCAGGTGGCGGATCACCGTTAAAAGCGCTGAAAGAGCCAATCGTTGCGGCCACCCTGTTGGGGGCTTTGTTTATGTGGCAAGGTTGGCAAACACCAAAACCGATCACAAACACACTGGAACTGATCGGCCAAATCGCAATTCCGATTATGCTGCTTACGCTGGGCGTGGCCGTTGCACGTTTGAAACCCAAATCCTTGGGGCTGCCGGTGCTGCTTTCTTTGCAGAAAACCCTGATCTGCATTGGCGCGGCGGTTGGGGTCGGGGTTTGGCTGGATTTGCCGCCGGTTGCCTTGGCGGTGCTGGTCATGCAGGTTTCAACGCCGGTGGCCGTAACATCCTATATGCTGGCCGAAAAATACGGCGCAGACAGTGACGCGGTTGCCGGGCTTGTGGTGGTTTCAACTGTGCTTTCTGTGTTCACAATTCCGCTCACGCTGGTCTTTTTGGTTTGATTTGGAAATTTCAGGTTTTACGCGCGGCTGAATTTGGGTTAGATTATCTCAATAATTATAAAAGCGAGAGGCAATATGAGCAGACTTCTTCGCGCGACAGCATTGACGATCCTTGTGGCCTCTTGCGGGGGCGGTGGAAATTTCACAGCACCTCGCAATCTGGATGACGCCTGTAGTATCCTTAATCAGCGCCCGACATACCTAAAAGCCATGCGCAAGGCAGAAAAACGCTGGGGCATTCCGGTGCATGTGCAAATGGCAACAATTTATCAGGAAAGCAAATTTATCGGCAATGCCCGAACCCCGTTTAAATACGTTTTGGGTGTCATTCCGATGGGACGGCAATCTTCGGCTTATGGCTATTCTCAGGCGCTGGATGGCACTTGGGATGAATATAGAAACGGGCCCGGTGGACGTGGTGCCAAACGTGACAACATCACAGATGCCACTGATTTTATGGGCTGGTACATGGCCCAAAGCACCGAACGGCTGGGCATTGCTAAAACCGATGCGCGCAATCAATACCTTGCCTATCATCAGGGCCGTACCGGCTATGCTCGCGGATCTTATAGAAACAAAGCCTGGCTGGTTAGAATCGCAAATGAAATTTCCGCCAGATCAGACACCTACCGGGCACAGCTAATTGGTTGCGGAAAAACCTGAGATATTAAGCCTTTTCGGCTTTAATCTAACGGGGCTTACAGGCCCCGTTTATCTGCCTCGTACGGGATGCTGAACAGCATTGAAGACAGCGACACGCCTTTTTTCAGCTCGTTCAAAATCAGGGTGGTTTCGCTGCCGCCGCCATCGACAATCACCCATTGACGCAATTCAACCGGATTTGAGGTGAACAGCAGCCGTATCTGGCCATAATCAGGGTGTTTGGGGTCTTGGGCCACAACCGTGGTGGTTTTACCATCTGACGTATGCGCCACGACCATTTTTGCCGCTGCCAGGTTGACGTTTTTGCGTAAAATCAAATTTAACGGCGTGCGTTTTAGCGGGTATTGTTCCGGCCCGTGATTGGATTTCCCGTCAAAGATCGCCACTTGGCCACCGCCAGCCATCACCAGACTTTTGTCAGGGGGATTATATTCAAACCTGATCCGGCCCGGCCGTTTGATAAAAATCGTACCGGTAGAAATGGTGCCGTCACTGTTGATCTGGGTAAATCCACCTTTGGCGGTGATGAATTTATTCAGATAGGCAGAGAGTTTATTTAGCGATACCTTTTCCGCAGACGCAGGAAAAGACAAAGCGACCCACAACAAGGGCACGGTCAATAGGCGTAAATGTTTCATATGTCCTATTTAATCATCAATTCGCGGGTTTCCAGCCCTTATCTGAATCAAAGCAGATTATTGCTGCTCTGGCACCAGAATTTTGCGTTTACCCACGTGATTTGCTGCACTGACCAAACCGTTATCTTCCATTTGCTCGACAAGACGTGCGGCTTTGTTGTAACCGATCGCCAGTTTTCGCTGGATATAGCTGGTTGAACATTTGCGATCCTTGACCACAATGGCCACGGCAGTATCATACAAAGCGTCTTGGGCGTCCGTGTTGCCCCCCAGTCCAAGAACCAGATCAATATCGCTTTGCTCGTCACCTTCGGGGCCTTGAACCACGCCAGACACATAGTCGGGCGCACCAAAGCTTTTCAGATGATTAACGACCTCTTCAACCTCTTCGTCACTAACGAACGGGCCATGTACACGGGTGATTTTGGCCCCGCCAGCCATATAAAGCATGTCACCCATGCCCAACAATTGTTCAGCCCCCTGTTCACCCAAAATAGTGCGGCTATCAATTTTGCTGGTGACGTGGAATGAAATCCGTGTCGGGAAATTGGCCTTGATCGTGCCGGTAATCACATCCACCGACGGGCGCTGTGTGGCCATGATCAGGTGAATGCCGCTGGCCCGTGCCATCTGGGCAAGGCGCTGAATGCAGGCTTCGATTTCTTTACCGGCCACCATCATCAAATCAGCCATTTCATCAACAACAACAACGATATAAGGCAGCAGCTCCGGCTTGAACTCATCGGTTTCAAACACCGGCTCGCCAGTCTGGTCATCAAATCCGGTCTGCACCGTGCGGGAAAACATTTCGTTTTTCTGCAAGGCATCACGCACACGGCCATTATAGCTTTCGATGTTGCGCACGCCCATTTTTGACATTTTACGATACCGGTCTTCCATTTCGCCGACAGTCCATTTCAAAGCCACAACAGCCTTTTTCGGATCTGTCACAACTGGCGACAACAGATGCGGGATGCCATCGTAAACCGATAGCTCCAGCATTTTAGGATCAATCATAATTAAACGGCATTCCGCCGGAGTAAGTTTATAAAGCAGGCTCAGGATCATCGTGTTGATCGCCACCGATTTACCCGATCCGGTGGTTCCGGCAATCAAAAGGTGGGGCATTTTAGCCAGATTGGTGATCACAGGATCGCCGCCAATATCTTTGCCCAAGGCCAGCGGCAGGAGCATATTGCTATCGCCAAAATCACGCGCCGCAAGGATTTCACGCAGCATAACTTTTTCGCGGTGCTCATTGGGCAGCTCGATACCAATCACCGACCGACCAGGCACAGTCGAAACCCGCGCAGAAAGCGCCGACATGGAACGCGCAATATCATCGGCCAATCCAATAACACGGCTGGCCTTCAAACCCGGTGCCGGTTCCAGCTCGTACATGGTCACAACAGGGCCGGGGCGCACACTGATAATTTCGCCTTTGACGCCATAATCATCTAGCACATTTTCCAGCATCCGCGCGTTTTCTTCCAGTGATTCATCCGATAAATGGCTGCGCTGAATCTGGACCTGATTTTCCAACAATGAAAGCGGCGGGTGCTCGTAATCTGAATGCTGCTCTTCAAACTGCAAGGCAGGCTGGGCCTCGGCTTTGGCCTGTTTTGAGGGGGCTACGGGTTTACGCGGCGCGTGTTGCACAACGGCCTTGGGGGCCACGGCAGGTTGCACAACAGGGGCGGATTTTGTTTTAGGCTCAAACATCATCGGGCCTTTGGCCACGGTTGGCGCATCAGAAACCTGGGACGATACAACCGGTGGCTCCGCATCCAGAATCAGCGGCATTGGTCCACGATTTTGGCGACTGACCTGCGGTTCAGAGCGCCCAAGGGTCAAAGTCGGGACCGTGCGAGCGCGTGATTTGATTGCATCCGAAATCCGCGCTGTAACCCGATCCGGTCCAAATTCACTGTCCTGAACATCAGGGGCCAAGGCCGGTTCAACCAATTCAGGCTCCGGCGCAGGCTGGCGCTTCATCAGGGATGGCATCCGCGCCAAAAGCCCTTGCTTTGGTTGCTGAATTTCAGGCTCAAGCGCTTCCAGAACCGGTGATTGCTGATTTACGGCGGGCTCTGGACGCACCACATTGGCACTGCGCTGCGTTGGCGCAGGCATGGCGGCCAAAGCTGCGGCATTTGCGGCAGCCTCTTGGGCGTCACGGCGTTTTCGTTCTTTTCGCTGTTCATTTTTTTCATGCGTAACCCGCGCGGCAACCTGTGCTGCAATCGCGGCACCACGGGCGGATTTACCTATTAAATTCATCAATGCAGCATAGCTCATTACAATTCCGACCTGCAAAAAACGGGCAAAACGAACCAGCTCGGGGCGGGTGAAGCCCATCACAAACAGCATAGCCGCCAGCATGACAAAACCCATGATAATTGAGGCAAATTTCAAACCAAAGGCGGCACTTACCGGAGCCACGCCCAGCAATGTGCCCAAGATCATATCACCAAACAACCCGCCCAAACCAAAGCTGTGGGTCCAGTTTGCACCCGGCACATGGGTTGCGGCATAAACCGCCAGCATTGCAATGGCGATCGGGGCAAAAATCAGCCGGCTAAAGGCACGGTCACTGCCCCAATGCAGGGCAAACCGCGCGCCCCAAACCAACAGCACAACAACAATCGCCCACGATCCCCAGCCAACAATCACAAACAGCGGCGCGGCAATCGAGGCACCAAAACGGCCAAGCCAGTTTTGCACAGGCTCGGTTGAGGCCGATAGCCAGTTGGGATCAGACGGCGAATAGGTCGCCAACAAAATTGCCACCATCAAGCCGCTGACAAGCATTGCAATGCCCATCAATTCTTTGGTGCGCCGCTCGACCACCGCCTGCAATTTGGAATCCAGTAGCGGATCACGCCGTTTTGCTGAATAGGATGCCATTTT
>DOHJ01000246.1:0-1414 GCA_003535335.1 Paracoccaceae bacterium
CGAGCCGCCATTTCAGCCCGGTCGGAAAGCCCGCCCCGCCGCGGCCGCGGATGTTCGACAGGGTAATTTCGTCGATCAACTCGTCTGGTATTTCGTCCAGAACCTGTTGCAACAGCGCCTTGTAGTCGCGGCCTTCCTTGAACAGAACCGGCCCTTTTTGCCGGATATTGTCCTCGACAATCGCATCCACATATGCGGCGCTGCGGCTGTCAAACCCGTCGGGGTTGGCGATTTGCACAGGGGTTTTTCCTGCCTTCAGCGCGCCGATGATTTCGGCAACCTTAGCCGGAGTCAGGCGGGTGAATACGACGTCGTCCACCATCATGGCCGGCTCCTGATCGCTCAGCCCGATGCAGTTGGTGTCGCCCAGCCCGAAAATACCCTCCGCATCGACAGAACCGAAAGGGGCGGCGATTTCCCGCTCAAGTGCGGCGCGAATGTCTTCGTATCCGTTCATACGCCCGATCACAGAATCGCACAGATACACGGAATGCTTGCCAAAAGGGCGGGTGTGGAAGAAGTGGTAAAAGGAAGCGGTTTCCCGAATATCGTTCGTTGACATGCCCAGTGCTTTGGACAGGCTGTCCACGGCCTTGCCGGATATATGGCCAAAGTGCCGCTGGGTATCCCATAAAATATTGATAAGGCGTGTTTTATCCGAATTGTGCCGGGCTACAATACTGTTGATTTCCTGATCCATATTCCCTCGGTTTTATCTGCGTTCTCCACGGATCGCCATGTCCTGGGGTTGTTTGGCCGCCACTGTTTTACGCCCTCGATTTTTTTGCGCAATGGTGCCGGTTACCTATCGTGTTTTATCTACCCAATCGTGTTCTATCTACCCAATAGTTGCAAGAGTTGCAAGCTATCACATTTGAACAAGAGTTGCAAGCTCTCATATTTGAACCCGTCTAAACGGTATTGGTACGCCGGTGTTGCCAGCTTGGAAGCTGTCGAATTGACGCAGCAAACGATGATTTGCAGGTGCGCTAAAAACGGGACGTTATCGAGCAACGAAAAGAGAAAGGCAGGCCCGGAGCCAATTTATCATTCCGGATTGGCGACTGGAAAGATGGCATTGAACAGGGCGTGGTCAGCGGTAAGGCCGTTACCACCTTTGCGTGGGGATTCTTCCGCTATTGAGCAAAAAAAGAAGCTTCGGGAAGGTTATGGTGCTTATATCTATCTGTAAACAAAAGGAATACTCCAAAAGGTAATTTATTTGTTTCGAACGAAAAAAATGAATACCGCAAATATCCGGCCCACCGTTTACAATGGCTCTAATGCCGCCGCTGCGTCCACGTATCGGAAAGAGCAAAAGAACAACCGCAAGGGAGCCAAAAATGCACGAAACATTTTACGACGTAATGCGCAGGCAGGGGATCACCCGCCGCAGTTTTCTGAAATACTGTAG
>DOHJ01000246.1:1761-5117 GCA_003535335.1 Paracoccaceae bacterium
GGCAGGCGCACTGGGTCTTAGCCCCGCGTTCGCGCCAAAGATTGCCCATGCGATGGAAACAAAACCACGCATTCCGGTTCTCTGGCTGCATGGTCTGGAGTGCACCTGTTGTTCGGAAAGCTTCATCCGTTCGGCGCACCCGCTGGCCAAGGATGTCATCCTGTCGATGATCTCGCTGGACTATGACGACACGATCATGGCGGCTGCAGGCGAACAGGCCGAGGCGATTATTGAGGAAACCATCGAGAAATACGATGGCAACTTTATTCTGGCGGTCGAGGGCAACGCGCCGCTGGACGAAGACGGCATGTATTGCATCATCGCCGGCAAGCCCTTTGTCGAGCAGCTCAAGCGTGTCTCACAGCATGCCAAGGCGATTATTTCCTGGGGGTCCTGTGCCTCTTGGGGCTGCGTGCAGGCCGCGCGTCCGAACCCGACCCGCGCCACGCCGACCCACAAGGTGCCCGGCATTGCCGACAAGCCCATCATCAAGGTGCCCGGTTGCCCGCCGATTTCCGAGGTCATGACCGCTGTCATCACCTATATGCTGACATTCGACAAAATGCCGTCTCTGGACAACCAGGGCCGCCCGAAAATGTTTTATTCGCAGCGGATCCACGACAAATGCTATCGCCGTCCGCATTTCGACGCGGGCCAGTTTGTCGAGAAGTTTGACGATGAGGGCGCCAAGAAAGGCTATTGCCTGTACAAAGTCGGCTGCAAAGGGCCGACCACTTACAATGCCTGCTCCACCGTGCGCTGGAGTGGCGGCCTGTCATTCCCGATTCAAGCGGGTCACCCCTGCATTGGTTGCTCCGAAGACGGTTTCTGGGACAAGGGCGGGTTCTACGAGCGCCTGACAGACATCAAAGGGTTCGGCATCGAGGCAAATGCCGATGAAATAGGCAAAACCGCAGCCATGGTTGTCGGCGGAGCGGCCGCAATTCACGCAGGCGTCAGCGTTGTCAAACGCATCGCAACAAAAGGAGATGACGCATAATGGCTATTGTTCAAACACCAAACGGCTATACGCTGGATACAAGCGGCCAACGCGTTGTAGTTGACCCTGTAACTCGGATCGAGGGCCACATGCGTTGCGAGGTGAACCTTGATGAAAACAACATGATCACCAATGCTGTGTCGACCGGCACCATGTGGCGCGGGCTTGAGGTGATCCTGAAAGGCCGCGACCCGCGCGATGCATGGGCTTTTGTGCAACGGATATGCGGGGTTTGCACCGGCACCCACGCGCTGACATCTGTGCGCGCGGTCGAGGATGCGTTGAATATCGACATCCCGGAAAACGCCAACTCGATCCGCAATATCATGCAATTGTCGTTGCAAATCCACGACCACCTTGTGCATTTCTATCACCTGCATGCGCTGGATTGGGTTAACCCTGTCAACGCACTGAAAGCTGACCCCAAAGCCACCAGCGAGTTGCAGCAACGTGTTTCACCCAAACACGCCAAATCTTCGCCAGGTTATTTCCGGGATGTGCAAACACGCATCCGCAAATTCATCGAAAGCGGCCAGCTTGGCCCATTTAAAAACGGCTATTGGACCAATCCTGCATATCTTTTGCCACCCGAGGCCGACTTGATGGCGGTGACGCATTATCTGGAAGCGCTGGATTTCCAGAAGGAAATCATGACCGTGCGCACCATATTTGGCGGCAAGGATATTCACCCCAACTGGTTGGTGGGCGGTGTGCCTTGTGCGATCAACATGGATGGCGCAATGGCTGCCGGTGCGCCGATCAACATGGAGCGCCTGAATTATGTGCGCGGAGTGTTGGACCGGACACTGAAGTTTGTCAAAGACGTCTACATTCCCGATATCATCGCCATCGGCGGGTTTTACAAAAGCTGGAACTATGGTGGCGGCCTGTCCGGTTCCAACGTTCTTGCTTATGGTGATATCCCTGACCGTGCCAATGATTATTCACCCGGTAACCTGATGATGCCGGTTGGGGCCATCATCAATGGCAAACTGGATGAGGTGCATCCGGTGGATGTGCGGGACCCCGATGAAATTCAGGAATTTGTGCCGCATTCATGGTATAAATACCCGGATGGGGCCAAGGGCCTACACCCATGGGATGGCGTAACAGAAGCGCAATATGAACTGGGACCAAATCTGATCGGAACCAAAACCGACATTAAACAGATTGATGAAGGCGGCAAATATTCCTGGATCAAGGCCCCGCGCTGGAAAGGCCATGCAATGGAAGTGGGGCCGCTGGCCCGCTACATCGTTGGTTATGCGCAAGGGCACGAATATTTCACCAATCAGATTGATGGTGTTCTGCGGGCACTTGATTTGCCATTGCCAGCACTGTTCTCGACACTTGGTCGCACTGCGGCACGTGCGCTCGAAGCGGAGTGGGCTGCGGAGCAGCAATTGTATTTCCTTGATAAACTGATTGCCAATATCAAGAACGGCGACAGCTCGACAGCGAACACTGAAAAATTTGATCCTTCCACATGGCCGTCCGAAATCAAGGGGGTCGGGTTCACTGAAGCACCACGTGGGGCTTTGGGGCACTGGATCAAGATCAAGGACACCAAGATCGAGAACTACCAGTGCGTCGTGCCGACCACCTGGAACGGCTCGCCTCGCGATGCCGAGGGCAACATCGGTGCCTTCGAGGCGTCATTGATGGGGACAAAAGTGGAGCGCGCCGAAGAGCCGGTGGAAATTCTGCGCACCCTGCACAGTTTTGATCCCTGTCTTGCCTGTTCTACCCACGTCATGTCGCCCGACGGAGAAGAACTGGCCGACGTCAAAGTCCGATAGGAGGAGACTGTCATGCCCGAACTAAAACATACAGAAGAGGCGGTCTATGTCTATGGCCCATGGATACGCATCTGGCATTGGGTCCAGATGTTCGCCATCCTCGCGCTTGGCATTACTGGCTATCTGATCGGTTCGCCGCCGGAATCCCTGTCCGGCGAGGCCTATGAGCATTACCAGATGGGCTATATCCGCTATATCCATTTTGTGGCAGCCTATGCCCTGATCATCGGGTTCCTTGTGCGTATCTGGCGAGCGATTGCCGGGAACCGGCACAGCCGCGAAATATTCCTGCCGCCGATGTGGAGCAAAAGCTTCTGGGCCGAAACCTGGCACGAAATCAAATGGTATGCGATGATCGAGAAAGAGCCGAAAAAATATGTGGGGCACAACCCGCTGGCTCTTCTGGCGATGTTTTTTCTGTATCTGTTGCCAACGGTATTCCTAATTTTCACCGGCCTTGCCTTGTATGGTGAGGGCACCGGTATGGGGTCTTGGCAATACAACTGGTTCTCTAGCTGGATCATACCGCTGATGGGGCAGAGCCAGGATGTGCATAC
>DOHJ01000171.1:0-3374 GCA_003535335.1 Paracoccaceae bacterium
GCCTTGTCAAAATCCTGAGCAAATGCGCTGCTGCCTGCAATGCCAAGGCTAATGGCCAATATGCAGGTGCGGGCATAGCGGCCAGTTTTTACAAACATGTTGTTTTGGGCTGTGCGGTGGTCGGGGCTGGTAAATTTCATTGGCTGGCCTTTTTAAAGCATTTAATAATCAGTGTTGGGCAAATGATGTTTTACAATAGGCATATAGTCTGGAAATACAAAGCACAATTTAATCCCAAGCGGGATGTCTGAATCTATGCAGGTTATGAAGGGTTTTGGCCCCGATCTGACCCATGTTTGATTGCAGGTCCTGGCGTAAAATATCAACCACATGCGCGCCGCCTTTGGCCCCGAATGCACCCAGACCGTAATGAAACGCGCGGCCAAGCATGACGAAATTTGCACCCTTTGAAATAGCACGCAGGATGTCGAGGCTGCCATTTACGCCGGAATCAAAGATTAACGGATAATCGGGACCGACAGCCTTGCGAATATCAGGTAGCGCGTTGATGCTGGCGGGGGCGCCGGCAAATTGGCGGCCAGCGTGGTTTGAAACCCAAATCGCATCAACGCCTTGGTTTTGCAGGCGCTGGGCGTCTTTGGCATCAAGCACACCTTTGATGATCAGCGGCCCGTTCCATTCATCACGCAGCTGTTTTAAATAATCCCAATCAGGCGCAAGCGTGGCATGCCGTATTTTAAGGTTCCAAACGCCCATGCCGGACATCGTGCAACCTGCGTTAAAAGGCGCGGGGTCAGTTTTGGCGGGTTGGTCAGGCCGCTACGGATTTGGCGTTCGCGACGCGAGGCAACGGGGACGTCGGCGGTCAACACCAGAGTGTGAAATCCTGCGGCTTTGGCACGGTTCAGGGTATCGGTTCTGATGGCTGGGTCGCGCGGTGGATAAAGTTGAAACCAGCCCTGATTTTCGGTGTGTGGGCCGACGGTTTCGGGGGGCTGGCTGGCCACGGTTGACAGGGTGTAGGGGATGCCGGTTTTTGCAGCCAGTTTGGCCAGCAGGCGTTCGGCATCGGGCCAGATCAGACCGGACATGCCGACGGGGGCAATTCCAAACGGCAGGGGCTGGGTTTTACCCTGCAGATTGGCTTCAAGGCAGGGGATGAATTTGCCATGCAGGATGGCTGTTGTGGAGACTCATAGGTTATTCATATTGAAAAGGGGGAAGGGGGATTTAGGATTGCGCCACGCTTCGCGTGTCGCCCGACGCTTTGACCCTGCGGGCCAAAGCGCAGCCTCCGGCGGGGATATTTGTTGAACAATAATACAGGTTTGGTTTGGAACATTGTGTGAACAAGGCTTTAATTGTTTGTAAAGATGGGGTAGGCGTGAGGGCATGAATGATTTTGATGATTTTGACGCGGCGGACAAGCCGGTATTGGGGCTTGCTGCGCGGGCGATGGCTGCGCGGCCGACGCCTTATCTGGACGGGTTAAACCCTGCCCAAAGGGATGCGGTTCAGGCGATGGACGGGCCGGTGTTGATGTTGGCGGGCGCTGGTACGGGCAAAACGCGCGCATTAACTGCGCGGATTGTGCATTTGTTAAACACGGGGCGGGCGCGGCCCAATGAAGTTTTGGCCGTGACATTTACCAATAAGGCTGCGCGCGAGATGAAAATCCGTGTCGGGCAGATGTTGGGGGAAACGGTGGAAGGCATGCCTTGGCTGGGCACCTTTCACGCGATTTGTGTCAAGCTGTTGCGCAAACATGCCGAGCTGGTCGGGCTGAAAAGCAGCTTTACTATTTTGGATACGGACGATCAGATCAGGCTGTTAAAACAGCTGATCAGGGCGGCCGGTATTGATGACAAGCGCTGGCCTGCGCGCGCTTTGGCCGGTGTGATTGATGGCTGGAAGAACCGGGCCTGGACGCCAGCCACGGTTCCGACCTCTGAGGCGGGTGTGTTTGATGGCAAAGGGTTGGAATTATACGCGGCCTATCAGGCCCGTCTGAAAACCCTGAATGCGGTGGATTTTGGTGATTTGTTGCTGCATGTGGTGACGATTTTTCAGCAAAATCAGGATGTTTTAACCCAATATCAACGTTGGTTCCGCTATATTCTGGTGGACGAATATCAAGATACCAATGTGGCGCAATATTTGTGGTTGCGTTTACTGGCTGGCAAGCACAAAAATATTTGTTGTGTTGGGGATGATGATCAGTCGATTTACGGCTGGCGCGGGGCCGAGGTGGGTAATATTTTGCGTTTCGAGCAGGATTTTCCCGGTGCAACGGTTGTAAAACTAGAGCAGAATTACAGGTCGACCCATCATATTTTAGGGGCAGCTTCGGCGGTGATTGCCGCCAACGAGGACCGGCTGGGCAAGACGCTCTGGACTGAACAAAACCAAGGCGACAAGGTGCGGCTGATTGGCCATTGGGATGGCGAGGAAGAGGCGCGCTGGATCGGGGACGAGGCCGAGGCCATGCAGCGCGGCACCCGTGGCAAGGCACCGATCTCGCTGGACCGGATGGCCATTTTGGTGCGGGCCAGCCACCAGATGCGGGCCTTTGAGGACCGGTTTTTAACCATTGGATTGCCTTATCGGGTGATTGGCGGGCCACGGTTTTACGAGCGGTTGGAAATTCGCGATGCGATGGCCTATTTTCGCGTTACCGTGTCGCCCGAGGATGATTTGGCCTTTGAACGAATTGTGAATACACCGCGTCGCGGGGTGGGTGACAAAGCGTTGCAAAGCATCCAGATTGCGGCACGGGAATATAGCCTGCCGTTGTTGGAAACCACACGCATAATGCTGGAAGCCGGCGAGATAAAAGGCAAGGCCAAAGGGGCGTTGCAAAAGCTGGTAGACGGGTTTGCGCGCTGGGCTGTGGCGGCGCAAAATGGCAGTAATCATGTGGAACTGGCCGAAACCATGCTGGAGGAAAGCGGCTATACGGATATGTGGCAAAAGGATAAATCGCCCGATGCGCCGGGGCGATTGGAGAATTTAAAAGAGCTGGTTAAGGCATTGGAGCAGTTCGATAATTTGCAAGGATTTTTGGAACATATTGCGCTGATTATGGACAATGCTTCGGATGATTCCGGCGAAAAGCTAACGATTATGACCCTGCACGGGGCCAAGGGGCTGGAATTTCCGGCCGTGTTTTTACCCGGTTGGGAAGAGGGGCTGTTTCCGTCTCAACGCAGCATGGATGAAAGCGGGATGAAAGGCTTGGAGGAAGAGCGTCGGCTGGCCTATGTCGGCATCACCCGGGCCGAGGCGTTATGCACGATTTCATTTGCGGCCAACCGGCGGGTTTATGGCCAGTGGCAGTCGCAGCTGCCGTCGCGTTTTATTGACGAGCTGCCCGAGCAACATGTCGAGGTTTTAACGCCGCCGGGGTTGTATGG
>DOHJ01000171.1:3774-3962 GCA_003535335.1 Paracoccaceae bacterium
GGCTGGAAACGGATGCAGGCACGCAAAACGGCGCAAGCGGCACCGGCCATGATCGACATCACCCCGAACGCGGATTTCAGTAAAGGCGAGCGGGTGTTTCACCAGAAATTCGGTTATGGGTATGTCATGGCGGTCGAGGGTGACAAGCTGGATATCGAGTTTGAGCGGGCCGGTGCCAAAAAGATTGT
>DOHJ01000171.1:4359-8083 GCA_003535335.1 Paracoccaceae bacterium
GATGGATATTGATAGGATACGGGGGCAAACTCCGGGGCTAAAAACGGTTAATCACTTGCTGGCCTCGGGGTCAGCCCTGATGCCAGAACCGGTTATTGATGCGATTTGTGATCATATTAAGCGAGAGGCCCGTATCGGAGGCTATGAGGCGGCTGCAGAAATGGCCGCGCCGTTGTGCGGCGTTTATGATGATGTGGCGCGGCTGATTAATGCCACGCCGCAGGAAATTGCCTTGCTGGAAAATGCAACCGCAGCCTGGTGTCAGGCGTTTTATTCGCTGCCGCTAAAGCAGGGCGACCGGATTATCACTTGTCAGGCCGAATATGCGGCCAATTATGTGGCCTATTTGCAGCGGGCCAAAACCCATGGTGTGATTATTGAAGTGGTCCCGAATGATGAATATGGCGCACTGGATATTGCGGCATTGGAGCTGATGTTGCAAAAACCGGCGGCGTTGATTTCGATCACTTGGATCCCCACCAATGGCGGGCTGGTTAATCCGGCTGCCGCAGTCGGGGCGTTGGCCCGAAAATACAAGGTGCCGTATCTGCTGGATGCCTGTCAGGCCGTGGGGCAGATGCCTGTGGATGTTGCGGCGATTGGCTGTGATTATTTGACAGCCACCGGGCGGAAATTTTTGCGCGGACCGCGCGGTAGCGGGTTTTTATTTATTCGTGAAGATTTGATTGAGGCCCATGAACCTGCGATGATTGACCATTTTGCAGCGCCTTGGGTTGAGGCGGGGCGTTACGAGTTGCGCAAAGATGCGCGCCGTTTTGAGAATTGGGAAAATGCCTATGCTTTGCGGGCCGGTCTGGGTGCGGCGGTGCGCTATGCGCTGGATATCGGTATTGAGAACATCCAGCAGCGGGCTTGGGGTTTGGCGGATTATTGTCGCCAGCAGATTTCGGAAATAAAAGGCGCAAAATTGCGTGATGTTGGCCAGCAAAAATCTGCAATTGTCAGTTTTACAATCGAGGGTCTTCAGCCAGACGATGCCGTGTCGAAATTAGGCAAACGCGGAATTTGCATCGGGTCTTCTGATCCTGACAGCACATTGCTGGACGCAAAAGCGCGTGGTTTACCAACGGTTTTACGCGCGGCCCCGCATTATTATAACACCAAGGCCGATATTGATACTATGATAGCGGCCTTAAAGGAGGGATTATAGGTTTATGGGGATGGCGCGCCGACGCACAGATGCGGTTGCCTGCGGCGCAGGTATTTTTGGCAAGAAGAAACCACTTAAGTGGTTAATCCCGCAATCTTCTGGGTAGGATCAAGCCAAAATAGCTTGGATTTTTCTTCGTAAATTTCAACCATCTTGTCATAGGGCGACATATATTCCAACTCTTTTAGAGGGCGCTGGACGTTGTAAGCCAGCAGGTATGCCATCTTCAACCGGCAGCCTGTTCAAGCCGTGTCGCCTTAAACACCGGTGCAAATTTGAACGGGTCAGAGCCGGAATCTGCGCCTTCAGCTTGTTTGCGACGGGTGCAAGAATTGGAACGCAGCGGGGTTATTTCCGGCTATCGGGCTGTGGTTGATCGGGAAAAGGTCGGTAACGGTTTTACGGCTTATGTGGCCGTGGGCCTGTCAGAGCATAGCAAAAAATCCCAACAAGCGTTTGAGCAGGCGATGCAGGCGGCACATCAAGTGCGCGAATGTCACAATGTGGCTGGGGCATATGAATATTTGTTGCGGGTCGAGGTTGTAGATCTGGCCAGTTATAAAGTTTTTCACACAGATATTTTAGGCACGGTGGCGCAGGTGAATTCGATCACATCTTATGTGGTGATGGGATCGCCCAAAGACGAACGCGCTTAATTTGACACTGCAACCTAATTTGACACTGCAAAAAGAAACGGCAGCGCCCGGGAGAAGATGGGCACTGCCGTTCTTTGATACGCATCGTGTGATCCGGGAGGAGAACCAGATGCGCCTGCCTTCGGAGTGGTGGCCCGAAATATTTGCGCGGTGATACCCGGGAGGAGGTGGGCATCACCGCGATCCGCCACGCCAGTTCCAACAGGGAGGAAAAAACCGGCGGGGCGACTATTGGTTTAATACAGGTATGCAGATTCGAATGCGGCTGATTTGATTGTGCCGGGGTTTAGGCCGATGTCGGCCAAATCCTTGGCGCTCAGCTTGTTTAGCTCGGTCATGGTTTTGCGGTAGGTGCGGTAATTTTGCACCCGCAGCACTGCGTTGTGAAATGTTGACGTGATACGTGCCAGGATGTTTGTTTCTAAGCGGTGAAATTCTGTTACAAAAGCCATTGGCTTGCCTCATCAATAAAGTTTGTCAGAACCGGATTGTGCTGACACGTGCAACATATGAATTTTATTTGGCGCTACAATGCATAGATTGGTCATTTCCGCTATGCAGTCAGCGCATAGGTAGGGCAGGATTGCTGCCCTTTTTTGACCGTGCGCATATTATCCTTGCGAAACCGCTAAAAGAGCGCAACAAATATACATCCATTATCAAAGGGAAATGCGCCAAATGAGCCTGAGCCGCGACGATATTCTGAATGTGCTGCGCAAAATAGAGCTGCCTGCCGGTGGCGATCTGGTGTCGGCCGATTTGCTGCGTGCCTTGATAGTCGAGGGCGATCAGGTGCGATTTGTGATCGAGGCCAAAACCCCGCAAGAGGCAGCCAGCCTGACCCAAGTGCGCGATGCGGCCGAGGCTGCGGTGAAAGCCGTTCGCGGTGTTACCAAGGTGTCTGTCGTGCTGACCGCCCACGGCTCAAGCGATCAGCAGGCACCACCAAACATCAAGCCACGCAGGCAGGATGGCCTGCAACAGGGGCGCAAGGCTGTTTCGGGTGTGAACCGGATTGTCGCGGTTGGCTCTGGCAAGGGCGGGGTTGGAAAATCTACCGTCACCTCGAATCTTGCGGTGGCTTTGGCCAGGCAGGGCCGGCGCGTGGGGCTGTTGGATGCCGATATTTACGGACCCTCGCAGCCGCGCATGATGGGGGTCACGGATCGGCCATCTTCAAACAAGGATGACAAAATCATCCCGCTTCAGGCCCACGGGGTGAAAATGATTTCAATCGGCCTGATGGTGGACGCCGATCAGGCGCTTGCTTGGCGTGGCCCGATGTTGATCAAGGCATTGCAGCAATTGCTGGGCGATGTCGAATGGGGTGGTCTGGATATTTTACTGATTGATCTGCCGCCGGGAACTGGTGATGTGCAGCTGACTTTGGGCCAGAAAACCTCGATTACCGGCGCGCTGATTGTCTCGACGCCGCAGGATGTGGCCCTGATTGATGCAAGGCGCGCCATTTCGATGTTTCGTAGATTTAAAACGCCGATTTTGGGTCTGATTGAGAACATGTCTTCCTATATTTGTCCGAAATGTGGCCACGAGGCCCATATTTTTGGCCATGGAGGGGTTCAGGCTGAGTCAATTCGGTTGGATGTGCCTTACTTGGGGGAATTGCCGCTGGATATTGACGTGCGTCTTGCCGGAGATGGCGGAACACCTGTTGCGGCGGGGCAGGGGCCATTGGCGGATGCTTATGCCAAATTGGCAGTCAGGCTGATTGAAGGCGGGATGGCGTAAAGCCGTTGCTAAATCCTTTTGGGGCTAAAACAACACTATGGCTGATTTTTCGGGAATGCATGGTACAATCTGAAAATTACCGCCTGAAAACGGTTGAAAATGGCTGGAACACTTAAAGATTCGCGGCTTGTTTTTGGATATATCTGCT
>DOHJ01000171.1:8509-16629 GCA_003535335.1 Paracoccaceae bacterium
GTTGTTGCTTTATTCCATATATGCTGCATTTTGTTTCTTGTATGTTCACGGGGTTGGGCATTGTGGCTTGCCCTAATCGTCATATAAAGCAGGGTTTTTTGAAAAAATAATATTGACTACCATGAATTCCCATGGCAAACATCATTACAAGATAAAGACGAGCAAAACAAAAAATGGGGCAAATCAAAGAACCCCGAAAAATAGGCACCTAGTCAGGTTTCATACAGGCCTCGCTTTTATCTAACGAAGAGATCCGGCGCGTGGGCGAGCAGACATCCCCCCAGGTGGCGCGCGCAGCTGGACATACCCCGCATAGCGGGACGATGGCGGCGGGTTCGAGTAGTGGCAGCTAACTCAAACCCGCCGTTTTCCGTTTTAAGGGGCAAAATTCAATCGGGGGCAAGTAAAGGTAAGGGACTTCATTGTGGGTCTAAGTTTTAGAGGCGAATTTGACCAAAAGGTCGACGGTAAGGGGCGTATGTCGATCCCTGCTGATTTTCGTCGCGTGCTTGAAGCCGGTGATCCCGATTTCCCTGAAAAAAGCCCGACGGCGCGCATGGTGGTGCTGTATGGCCCGCATCTGAAAAATTATCTGCAAGCTTATACAATTGATGACATGGTCGAAATCGAGGCCGGAATCCGCGCCCTTCCGCGTGGTTCGGTCGAGCGCAAGCAGGCCAGCCGGATGATTTTGGGCAAGTCGTGGGAAACCGAAGTTGACCGTGACGGGCGCATTGTTTTGCCAAAAGATCGCCGTGCGCAGATTAATCTGGACGGGTTGTCGACCATGGTTGCAATGGGGGATCATTTCGAGATCTGGAATGCGGCCACTTACAGCTCGCAAGAAGCGGCCGAGGCCGAGGCCTATCTGGATCAAATGCCGGAGAATTTTGATCCGATGTCCTTGTTGGATAATTCAAATGCCGAGTGATCCATGACGACGATTTCTGCCTCCCCCCCATCGCATATTCCCGTTTTATTGCAACCGCTTCTTGAGGCGGTTTCGCCAGTTTCAGGCCTTTGGCTGGATGGTACATTCGGCGCAGGCGGCTATGCGCGCGGATTGCTGGATGCAGGTGCCGATCAGGTGATCGGGGTCGATCGTGATCCGCTGGCTTTTGAAATGGCTGCGGATTGGGCGGCCGATTATGGTGACCGGTTGCGGCTGGTTGAAGGCACATTTGGCAAGCTTGATACCTACAGCGATGTTTTGCTTGATGGTGTGGTGCTGGATCTGGGCGTTAGTTCGATGCAGCTGGATCGTGCTGATCGGGGCTTTTCATTTCTTAAGGACGGACCGCTGGATATGCGCATGGCCCAAACCGGCCAATCCGCGGCGGATTTGGTGAATTCGGCCAGCGTTGCCGAGCTGGCGGATATTATTTTTCAATACGGCGAAGAACGCGCCTCGCGTAAAATTGCCACGGCCATTGTTGCGGCGCGCCAAGTGTCAAAATTTGAAACCACGCTGCAATTGGCGGCTGTGGTTGAGGACTGTTTGCCGCGTAAAAATCCGGCTCACAGTCACCCTGCAACGCGCACGTTTCAGGCTATCAGGATTGCGGTTAACAATGAATTCGGCGAGCTTTTGGCCGGATTGCAGGCGGCTGAACGGGCCTTGAAGCCGGGTGGAAAACTGGCTGTGGTTACGTTTCATTCGCTTGAGGATCGCGTGGTAAAACGTTATTTTTCCGCCCGCTCTGGCGGGGCCGGTAATGCCAACAGGTATGCGCCGCAAGCCGTTGAAGAAAAACCACAATTCAGGTTAATAAAACGCGGCTCAACCAGCGCGGACAAGGCCGAGCTGGCACAAAACACCCGCGCCAGAAGCGCAAGGTTGCGGGTGGCGCATCGCACGGAACACGCTTCGGGAAAAATGCCCCACAGCGGTCTGGGGATGCCAAAGTTATCATTAGGAGAGTTTTTGGATGCGTAGCTTTTTTTATGTGGTCGCGGCTTTGGCCGTAATTGGTTTGGCATTTTGGTCTTATCAGGAAAATTACAAAACCCGTGCATCCCTAAAGGTGGTTTCAAAAATCCAGCAGCAAATCGGGCAAGCCCGTGAAACGCTGACTGTGTTAAAGGCTGAATGGGCCTATTTGAACCGGCCGGAACGCCTGCGAGAGCTGGCCGAGATTAATTTTGACCATCTGGGCCTGCTGCCGCTGTCGCCCGAACAATTTGGTAGAATAGACCAAGTTACATTTTCAACCCCTGATAGCGGACCCGGGCTTGGCCCTGTCACCGGACCTGTCAACGTGTCTGCAAAGCTGGAGCAAGGCCAATGATCCGCACCCCGTTACGCCCGCTGGCCCAGATTTTGAAAGCCCGTGAAAAAGGCGACAACCCTGATCTGATCGAGCGCGAAAATATTCGCCAGCGCCACGAAATCATGCGTGACAAATCGCGTTTGCGTGCCGAAGGTCGTTTGCTGGTTCTGGGCGGGCTGTTTTTTTGTGCGTTTTCGGTGATTGGCGTGCGTATGGGCAGCCTTGCAGCCAGCAATCCGGTCGAGCCACGCGCCGTGGTGACCGGGGCCAGCATTACCGCTAGCCGTGCGGATATTATTGATCGAAACGGTAAAATTCTGGCCACAAATCTGGCCACCCACGCGCTTTATGCCCAGCCGCCAATCATGATCGAGAAAGACCATGCCGCAGAAAAGCTGGTCGAGATTTTCCCTGATCTTGAGGTGGCTAAATTAAAGCATCAGTTCAGCAGTGGCCGGAAATTTATCTGGATCAAGAAAAAGATCAGCCCCGAACAAATGCAGGCCGTGCATGACATTGGTGAGCCGGGCCTGTTGTTTGGCCAGCGTGAAATGCGGCTGTATCCAAACGGAAATCTTGCGGCCCATATTCTGGGCGGGGCATCCTTTGGGCGTGAAGGCGTGCATTCGGCCGAGGTGATCGGCGTTGCGGGCATTGAAAAGGTTTATGATGATTTTCTGCGCGATCCGGCGCTGGATGGCAAGCCGTTGCAATTGTCGATTGATTTAACCGTTCAGGCCGCCGCGCGCGAAGTTTTATGGGGCGGAATGAAATTGATGAATGCCAAAGGTGCGTCCGCGGTTCTGATGGATATTCACAGCGGCGAGATTGTCTCGATGCTAAGCTTGCCTGATTTTGACCCCAACAAGCGTCCGCAGGTGTTGACCAAAGGCGATGCCGGCGACAGCCCGTTGTTTAACCGCGCGGTGCAGGGGGTTTACGAGCTGGGATCGGTGTTTAAAATATTTACCGCTGCACAGGCGCTTGAACTGGGTTTGGTCAACCCGTCAACCATGATCAAAACCAAAGGCCCGTTGCGCTGGGGTAAACATAAAATCCGTGATTTTCGTAATTACGGCCCCCGTTTGTCGATGACTGATGTGATTGTTAAATCCTCAAATATCGGCACCGCAAATGTAGCGAAAAAAATTGGCGTAAAGCGGCACAAAGAATTTATGCGCAAACTGGGTTTGCTTGAGGCAACACCGGTGGAATTGCTGGAAGCACCCGGCGCAAAACCTTTGTTGCCGCCTAACTGGTCGGAAATATCGACCATGACAATTTCCTACGGCCACGGTCTGTCAACCAGCCCGCTGCATTTGGCGGCGGCCTATTCTTCGGTTTTAAATGGCGGCACACGGGTCAAACCGACCCTGTTGCGCCAAAATGGCCCCCTGAAAGGGGATCGTGTGGTTTCGATGCGCACGTCGGCCCAAGCCAGATCAATGCTGCGTCAGGTTGTGTCGCGCGGCACGGCATCATTTGGCCAGGTTAAGGGGTATGCGGTGGGCGGCAAAACCGGCACTGCCGATAAACCCAAGCCGAGCGGCGGGTATTACAAAGAAAAAGTCATCGCCACGTTCGCTTCGGTTTTTCCGGCGCATGATCCTAAATATGTGCTGATTGTGACGCTGGACGAGCCGGTCGAGACCTCGGGCAAAAAGCCGCGCCGCACCGCAGGCTGGACGGCCGTTCCGGTGGCGGCTGAAATGATCCGGCGCATTGCGCCCTTGCTCGGGATGCGACCAGAGCTTGAGCCTGTGCAGCCAACTGGGGTAACACTCACCAGTCAGTAGAATCAGATGTAACGGGGGGCAAAATGTCAAATCAGGTAGGCAGTAAAACACTGGCCGAATTGGGCTTGCGCGCAATTGGTGGCCAAGAGGCTGAAATCACAGGTCTTTGTGTCGACAGCCGATTGGTCAAACCGGGCAATCTATTTGCGGCATTTGCCGGCATGCGGGTGCATGGCGGTGAATATATCAAATACGCCTTGCGCATGGATGCCGGCGCAATTTTAACCGACAAGGCCGGCGCAGAACTTGCCAAAGACGAAATCGCTGCCGCCAAAGTGGCGTTAATTATAACCGAAGATCCGCGTCAGGTGCTGGCCTACACAGCTGCGCTGTGGTTTGGTGCGCAGCCCGAATTTATTGTGGCCGTCACCGGCACCAACGGCAAAACATCCGTGGCCAGTTTTGTGCGCCAGATCTGGACGGCAATGGGCATCACCGCGGCCAATCTGGGCACCACCGGCGTTGAAGGCGCGTTTGAGGCCCCGTTAACCCACACCACCCCCGAAGCGATCGGTTTGCACAGCCTTTTGGCGCAAATGACCGAGGCCGGCGTGACCCACCTTGCGATGGAGGCTTCGTCTCACGGGCTGGACCAGTGCCGTCTGGACGGGGTTAGCCTGACGGCGGCCGCATTTACCAATCTTAGTCAGGACCATCTGGATTACCACAACGGCATGAAAGCCTATTTCGAGGCCAAGGCCGGCCTGTTTTCGCGCGTGTTGCCATCCGAGGCCACGGCGGTAATCAACACGCTGGATTTTTACGGCGATGATATGATCAAGGTGGTCAAGGATCGTGGTCAGAAACTGATTATGATGGGCACGCATCACCAGTGCCATTTGCGCATTACCGGTCACAGGCTGGACAATAGCGGTCAGGACATCCGCTTTGAATGGCTGGGTCAGCCGCATCAGGCCCGCATTGATCTGATTGGCGCTTTTCAGGTGCAAAATGCCCTGATGGCTGCCGGTCTGGTGATTTCCTGCGGGGCTGATCCGCAAGAAGTATTCGACAGCCTGCACGAATTGGTCACCGTGCGTGGCCGTATGCAGCTGGCCGCAACCCGCAGCAACGGGGCGGCGGTTTATGTTGATTTTGCCCACACGCCCGAAGCGGTCAAGGTTGCGCTGCAAGCCATGCGCCCGCATGTGATGGGCCGGTTGATTGTGGTGCTGGGGGCCGGTGGTGATCGGGATCCGGGAAAGCGCGGCTTGATGGGCAAGGCGGCGGCGGCCAATGCGGATCTGGTCTTTGTTACCGATGATAATCCGCGCTCTGAAGATCCGGCCAGCATTCGCGCCATGGTGATGCAGGGCTGCCCCGAGGCAACCGAAGTTTCTGATCGGGCCGAAGCAATTTTGCGCGGGGTTGATGCCTTGCAGCCCGGAGATGCGCTGCTGATTGTCGGCAAGGGCCATGAAACCGGGCAAATCATTGGTGACGATGTGCTGCCTTTTGATGATGCGGAACAGGCAAGCGTTGCGGTTGGCGCACTCGAGGGGCGTTTGACGTGACGATTTTGTGGACATCTGCGGATGCGCTCGCAGCCACCGGTGGCAAGACGACAGCAGACTGGCAGGCAAGCGGCGTTTCAATCGACACACGATCAATTGAAACGGGTGATTTATTTGTTGCGCTGACGGATGTTCGCGATGGCCATGATTTCGTGGCGCAAGCCTTGGCCAACGGGGCGGCAGCCGCGCTGGTTTCGCGAATTCCCGATGACGTTCCAGCCGGCGCACCTCTGCTTTTGGTTGATGATGTTCTGGAGGCGCTTGGGGCCATGGCCGTCTTTGCCCGCGCCAGAACCACGGCCAAAGTGGTTGGCGTGACCGGTTCGGTTGGCAAAACCTCGACCAAGGAAATGTTGCGCACGGTGCTGACGCGTCAAGGACAGGTGTTTGCGGCCGAGAAAAGTTTTAACAACCACTGGGGCGTGCCGTTGACGCTGGCCCGAATGCCTGCGGATGCGGATTTTGCGGTGATTGAAATCGGCATGAACCACCCCGGAGAAATTGCGCCTCTGGCCAAACTGGCCCGCCCGCATGTGGCGATGATTACCACGGTTGCAGCCGCCCACATGCAGGCATTTGACGGGATCCAGGGCATTGCCGCTGAAAAGGCCTCGATTTTTCAAGGGCTTGTGCCTGATGGATTTGCCGTGATCAACGGTGACATCGAAACCCGCGCGATTTTAATTGACGCGGCCAAACGGGCAGGGGCCAAATACAGCACCTTTGGGGCGGGTCCGCAAAACACCGACCGTTTGCTGGATGTGCAGCTCAGCCAGAACACCACAGTTGCCAGCGCCAGCCTTGATGGGCTGCCGGCAATGTTTAAAATCGCCAGCCTGGGGCAGCATTTTGCCATGAACGGGCTGGGTGTTTTGGCGGTGGTGCGTGCGCTCGGGGCCGATACGGGTTTGGCGGCAAATGATTTGGGGTTGTGGCAACCACCGGCGGGGCGCGGCAGCCATGAAATAATCGGGCTGGATCTGGCCGAGCATGACCAGAGCGTAACGCTGATTGATGACGCTTATAACGCCAATCCGGCCTCGCTTGATGCGGCGCTGAATGTGCTAAAGGCCAGCACCCCCACCGATGGTCTGGGCCGTCTTGAACAGGGGCGGCGCATTGCCATTTTGGGCGATATGCTGGAATTGGGCGATGACGAGCTGCAACAACACGCGAAATTTGCCAGCCATCCGGCGATTGAAATGATTGACGTGATCCACTGTTGCGGGCCACGTATGCAGGCGCTTTGGCAGGCGTTGCCGCAGCATAAACGTGGTGAATGGGTGGAAAAAGCCGCCGAACTGGCCACAATATCGCATAGATTGCTGGACGCGGGCGATGTGATCTTGGTAAAGGGGTCGCTAGGATCAAAGGTTGGCGTGGTTGTTGATGCAATCCGCAAACTGGGCCACGCGGGCAATAACGAATAAATTAAAGGGTAATAGTAAATGCTGTTTTGGTTAACCGAGCTTTCGGACGGGGGGGATGTGTTTAACCTGTTCCGCTATATCACTGTGCGCTCGGGTGGTGCGTTTTTCACCGCCCTTGTGTTTGGATTTTTATTCGGCAGGCCACTGATCAATCTGTTAAGGCGCAAACAGTCAAACGGCCAGCCCATTCGCGAAGATGGCCCGCAAAGCCACATTCTGGAAAAAGCCGGCACACCAACCATGGGCGGGGTGCTGATTTTGGGCGCGCTGACCTTTTCAACCCTGCTCTGGGCGCGGCTGGATAACCCGTATATCTGGTTGGTGATGTTTGTCACGCTGGGTTTTGGCGCGATCGGATTTGCCGATGATTACGCCAAGGTTAGCCAAAATAACACCAAAGGCGTGTCCGGCAAAATCCGTCTGCTGCTGGGCGTGCTGATTTCGATAATTGCGGCCTATTGGGCGGCACAATATCACCCTGAAGATCTGGCCTATAATCTGGCAATGCCGATTTTCAAGGATACGCTGATCAACCTTGGTTATTTCTTTATTCCGTTTGTGGTGATCGTCATTGTCGGTTCGGCCAATGCGGTGAACCTGACCGATGGTCTGGACGGGCTGGCGATTATGCCGGTGATGATTGCGGCCGGCACCTTGGGCGTGATTGCCTATGCGGTTGGCCGGGTGGATTTTACGCAATATCTGGATGTGCATTACGTGCCTGATACCGGCGAGCTGTTCATTTTTACTTCGGCGCTGATTGGCGGAGGTTTGGGGTTTTTGTGGTATAACGCCCCGCCGGCGGCCGTGTTTATGGGCGATACCGGATCATTGGCCTTGGGCGGTGCGCTGGGCGCAATCGCGGTTGCCACCAAACACGAGATCGTCTGGGCCATCATCGGCGGTTTGTTCGTGTTCGAGGCTTTGTCGGTGATCATTCAGGTGCTTTATTACAAACGCACCCAGAAACGGGTGTTCCTGATGGCGCCTATTCACCACCATTATGAAAAAAAGGGCTGGTCCGAGCCACAGATCGTCTTCCGTTTCTGGTTAATTCCGCTGATACTGGGGCTGATCGGGCTGGCAACGCTGAGTTCGGAAGACAACCCT
>DOHJ01000140.1 GCA_003535335.1 Paracoccaceae bacterium
AAACGCGCCAGAATGTCGTCCAAAATATAAAGACACGAGCCAAACAACGCCTTGGCGGCCACCACGTGATCGCCGGCTTTTAGGCCCGCAGTCAGGGCCGCATTCACCGCCGCCATGCCCGACGCGGTGGCAAAAGCATCCTCGCAGCCCTCAAGCGCGCTCATGCGTTCCTCGAACATGCGCACGGTCGGGTTGCCGTAGCGCGCGTAGATAAATTCATCCTCGCCGGTTTCGATAAAACGCGCCTCGGCGGCCTCGGCCGTGTCATAAACAAAACCCTGAGTGAGAAAAATCGCCTCGGACACCTCGTTAAACTGGCTGCGTTTACTGCCGCAATGCACGGCCTTGGTGCGGTTGTTCCAATTTTTGCTCATCTTTTTATCCCTAATCACTGGCCAGTCAGCCACAAAAAAACCCCGAACCGGATCAAAGGTTTCGGGGCGGTTTACGGCCTGTCCCAATCCTTTTAGCGGCATGTTTAACGTGGCCCGCAATCCGAATAACAAATCGCCACACTACGGGGTGAATAATCTGTGAACCTGATCTGGTCAACCTTGAATTACGCTTGACAGTTATGCCGCATCGGGCCAAGCCTTGCGCCATGTTTGATCTGCGTCCTGTCATTTATGTTATCGGCCAGATGGTTACGGTTCTCGGGTTTACGATGCTGTTTCCTCTGGCGATTGATCTGGTTTATGGCAACGGGCACTGGACAGTATTTTTGCAAAGCAGCTTTATTGTGGTGACGATCGGGGCCGGGATGGCAGTTGCCACTTTCAAGCGTTCACGCAAGGGTTTGAGCATCCAGCAGACATTTTTGCTAACCACCGGTGTTTGGCTGGCCTTGCCGATATTCGGTGCATTGCCCTTTACGCTGGGTGAGCCGGACGCGCGGATGGTGGATGCATTTTTCGAGGCCATGTCAGCCCTGACCACCACAGGATCGACCGTTTTTAGCGGGCTGGATGATTTGCCCGAAGGCGTGCTTTTGTGGCGTTCGATGATGCAGTGGTTCGGCGGCATCGGCATCATTGTTGTGGCCATGGTGTTTTTGCCCGAGCTGCGCATTGGTGGTATGCAGATTTTCCGCTCCGAAGGCTTTGATACCATGGGTAAAATCCTGCCAAGGGCGGCTGAAATTGCCACCAGCATTTCGACGATCTATGTCGCACTGACGGCCGTCTGTTTCTTTGCCTATCTCGGGACTGGCCTGTCGGAATTTGATGCGATAAACCACGCCTTTACCACCATTGCCACAGGCGGATTTTCAACCCGAGACGCGTCATTTGGTGCATTTGGTGGCGGGGCCGAATATGTGGCGGCGGTGTTTATGATTTTGGCCAGCTTGCCGTTTGTGCGCTATGTTCAAATGGTCGGCGGATCATCCAGGGCGCTGTTTACCGACAGCCAGATCCGCAGTTTTTTATGGGTTCTGGTTGCCTCGATCCTGATCATAACTGTCTACCGGTTTGCTACCGTCGGTGGCGCATTTGAACCGCTGCTTCGCAAATCGCTTTTTAATGTCACATCAATTGTCACAGGAACCGGCTATGCCAGCGTGGATTACCAGCTTTGGGGCCCGTTTGCCGTGGTGCTTTTCTTCTTTATGGGCCTTATCGGCGGTTGCGCCGGATCGACCTGTTGTTCGGTGAAAATATTCCGCTTTCAGCTATTGTTTTCGGCAATCAAGGCACAAGTCGGCAAAATACATTCACCGCATGGACTGTTCTCTGTCCGCTACGAAGGCCGGCCGGTCAGCGAAGAGGTTATTTCCTCGGTGATGGCATTTTTCGTGATGTTTATCGTCAGCATCGGGGTGCTGGCGGTGTTGCTGGGAACCACGGGGCTGGATTTTATCACCTCGGTTTCCGGCGCGGCCACGGCAATTGCCAATATTGGCCCCGGTTTGGGCGATGTGATTGGGCCGTCGGGTAATTTTGCCTCGCTGGGGGATTCAGCAAAATGGATGCTGGCGGCGGGGATGCTGATCGGGCGGCTTGAACTGATGGTGGTTTATATGATTTTGACAGTGAAATTCTGGAGAGGATAAGACATGGAAAAGCGGCCACTGGGTGTGAATATTTCGAAAATGCTAAAAGATCGCGGTGTCGAGGTGATTTTCGGCATCCCCGGATTGCATAATATCGAACTTTACCGCGGCATTCAGGATGCGGGGCTAACCCACGTGCTGGCCCGCCACGAGCAGGGCGCGGGCTTTATGGCCGATGGCTACGCGCGCGCCACTGGCAAACCGGGCGTGGCTTATGTGATTACCGGACCCGGAGTTTGCAACATCATGACACCCATGGGCCAAGCCTATTCCGACAGTGTGTCGATGCTGGTGATTTCATCCTGTCTGGATGACGGGGATCGCAATATGGGCTGTGGCCGTTTGCATGAAATGAAAAACCAGGAGGCCGCGGCGGGCACTGTTTGTGACTGGTCTGTCACTGCGCTGGACGCAAAGGCCGCGTATCGCTCGATTGACAAGGCATTTGCCGAATTTTCCGCCTGCCGTGCGCGCCCCAAACATATTCAGGTGCCGATCAAGGTGTTGGGAAATCCGGCCGATGCCCCGCCTGATCCGCCGATGTTGCCGGCCAAACCCATTGCCCGCCCCGAAGATATTGCGGCTGCGGCGGAATGGTTGTTAGGCGCGCGCAGGCCGATGTTTATCTTTGGTGGCGGTGCTGCCAGCGGGTTTGAGTCTGCGCGCAAACTGGTGCGCCTGACCCGCGCCGCCAGCATTTGCAGCTTTGCCGGTCGGGGTGTGATCGCGCCGGATTATCCGCTAAATTACGGCGAATGCACGGCCCGAGCTGGCAGTGCAGATGAATTGGCCAAGGCTGATTTGCTGATTTGCATTGGCACGGAAATGGCCGATTACGACTGGCGGCGCGAAGATTTCGGCTATGATGCGCCGCTGATACGGGTGGATATCGATGCGCAGATGCTGGCCGGTGATCATCCGGCCGATTTGCCAATTCTGGGGGACGCGGCCGCATTCATGCAGGATCTGTGCGATCTGGTCGAAGGTCACAACGTTACCACCGACTGGACCTCTGACGAGGTTGGCAAGGCAAGGGCCGCCTTTCACGCCGATGCGGCCGATGCACGGCCCGGATCAGCCGCGTTTTTGGACAGTATTAAACAAGCCGTGCCAAAGGGAACCATGTTTTTTTCGG
Source organism: Paracoccaceae bacterium (assembly GCA_003535335.1). GTDB lineage: Bacteria > Pseudomonadota > Alphaproteobacteria > Rhodobacterales > Rhodobacteraceae > Profundibacter. Next base: position 3,186 of record DOHJ01000140.1, read on the forward strand.
ACATGACGCAATTTGCCTATGTGGCCAAGGAAATATATCCGGTGGACCGGCCAAACCTGTGGCATCACCCTTATGGTTTTGGCACCTTGGGCTATGCGTTGCCGGCGGCAATCGGTGGTAAAATCGGCCGCCCCGGAGCGCCGGTTGTGGTGATTGCGGGGGATTACGGGTTTCAATACACGGTGCAGGAACTGGGCGTGGCGGTTGAACTGGGCCTGAGCCTGCCGATTATTTTGTGGGACAATTCCAAGTTGGGTGAAATCGAGGACAGCATGACCAAAAGCGGGATTACCCCGAATGCAGTTGTTGCCCATAATCCGGATTGCCGTGCGCTGGCGCGCGTATACGGGGCCTATGCGACCGATCCGCAATCACTG
>DOHJ01000146.1 GCA_003535335.1 Paracoccaceae bacterium
TTGGTAGATGTTGTGGTTTGATCATAAACCTTGCGCGGGGAAAAGTCGCTGTCGGGATCACAGGCCACATCGCCGATTACGCCAAGTTTTCGCGGATCGGTTTTGGCCGATGCGGGCACGAATACCGGCGTGCCGGGGCTGGCAAAAATGCAGTTGATGAAAATATCATGCTGCATGATTTCAGGGAACGGGCCACCGGATGCCGTTTCGGCCATATCCCATTTGGTAGTTGTAACACCCATGGCCTGACACAAATCCGAAGCACCCGACCCCACGCGGCCCAACGCGCCGATTACGATGGTTGTGGGGCGCGGCGTATTTGTGGCATCCAGCGTTTTGCGCAGATCATCCAGCAGGGCATCCTTGCCGGTGTAAACACCGACGGGCCCACAAATACCACCGGCCTGCTGCGCGGCCCAGCATTTTAGCGACACAGCCGCACCGGCAAATCCGGCCCAATAGCCAAAGGCGGCAACACGGCGTCCGGTTTCATCGACCAGATATTCCAGATCATACAGGGTGCCGCCACCGGCCTTGAAGCGTTGCAGCAAAATCTGGCCCGATGGCTGACCCTTGTAGGCATGGCCGAATAAAATGTGCTTGTGGGGCAGAGGGGTGCCGTCTTCGGGCAGCTCTTTCAGGCCAAAAATAATGGCGTTCTCCGGTGCGTTGGGCCAGCTGTTTTCAGTCGCAGTCTCACAACCCGCCGCGACATAGCCATCAATCGGGATTGCCCGAACCGAGCTGTGCTCGACCGTCACCCTGATGCCAGCATCCAGCAGCGCCTTGGCCCCGTCCGGCGTTAGCCCGACGCGTTCCTCATTTGCGCGCTGCTCGGCGCGGACCCATAGATGTGTCATTGTCTGGTCTTTCTTTTTAGTGGGGTCGAATCAGCCCCAGTTAACATCCCCCAGAAAAATATATCCAGCCCCGTAAATGGTTTTTATCAGGCGCGGATTTTTTGGATCTTCTTTTAGTTTCGTGCGCAGGCGCGAAATGCGCACATCCATCGCCCGATCAAAGCTTTCGCCAGCGGTTCCGCCCAAGGTTTCCTGCATTTGTGCGCGCGAAATCAGTCGCTTGGGGCTGTTTAGAAACAGGCGCAGCACTTCGCCCTCGGCATGGCTAAACGGGGTTTCCCCGCCGGATTTATCGACCAGAACATAGCTGTCAAACAAGGCTGTCCAACCCTCAAAACGGGCCAGATTGGCGGTTTTATCACTGGTTTTTCCTTTGCGCAGGCGCACCCGCACGCGGGCCACAACCTCGGCTGGATCAAAGGGTTTTATGATGTAGTCATCTGCGCCCAACTCTAGCCCCGTCACCCGGTCCTGCACCTGTGCGCGTCCTGAAATAATGATGATCGAGGCACCGGATTCCAGCGCCAGCCGATGCACCAAAGCCAGCCCGTCTTTGTCAGGCAGACCTAAATCGACCAGACAAACATCGGGGGTGGTGTGGTTTAACGAGGCCTCGAATTCAGTTGCCCGCCCGTAACTGGCGGTGCGAAAACCGGCATCTTGCAAGGCATCGGCCAGCATTTGGCGGATTTGCGGTTCGTCATCAAGGATCGTGACCAAAGGTTGGCTCATTTTGGCTCCAATGTTAAATACGGGGCCAGATCGGTGGCCGTGAACGGTTTGGCAATCAGGGCATATCGTTTGGCACCAGCAACACGGATCGGGTTATCCGCAGGCAATGAGGTCATCAAACAAGTTGCGGCTTTTAGCCCTTTTTGGGTCAACTGGTCCAGCATTTCAACACCCGTAGTTTCGCCAATCAGGCTGATATCGGAAAGCACAAAATTCACCCCCTCCAACATGGCAAGTGCGCAGCCTTCTTCGGCCGAAGTTGCCTCGATCACCTTGTGGCCCATTTCTGTCAGCATCTCGCGAATGCTGGCACGAATATCATCGGAATCTTCAACCAAAAGCACCATTTTTGCGGCGGGTTTTGCGCTGGAGAACCGTAATGGCAAACGCAGGGTGATCACCGCACCAAGCGCGCCGTTGGCAAACTTCAAATCGCCGCCGGCCAATTTGGTCAGATCATACACCATCGACAGACCCAGCCCGCTGCCTTCGCCGCCTTTGGTCGTGAAAAATGGATCCAGCGCGTGTTTCAAGGCCTCTTGGCTAAATCCGCTGCCGGTATCGCTGACTGTTATTTCCAACCAGGTATCACGCACGGATCTACATTTCAGGTTGATTTCGCCGGTGTTATTGCCGATGGCATCTTTGGCGTTCAGGATCAGGTTCAACAGAGAATCCTGCAACGATCCTGCATCCAGCAACAAGGGCTGTTCAATGCGTTTGAAACGGCTTTGCAGTTTAACGCCGCTTGGCAGGGTCGGGGTGGCGATGGTTTCAAGATCATTTATGAACTGTTTTAAATCAACCGGTGTTGGATGAATTTGGCGCGGCCCTGACATGCTTGCAATCCGGTTTAGCAAACTGCCCCCGCGACGCGCGGCCGATTGGGTTGCTGTAATCATTTTGGCGGCTTCGGCCGGCTGATCCATTTTGGCAAGGCGGCTTTGCATGCCTAAAATTATGGTCAAAAGATTGGCAAAATCATGCGCCATGCCGCTGGTTAATTGCACGGCCAGCTCGCGTTTGTGGGTTTGGGCCAGCGCGTTTCTTGTCTGGGTTTCTTCGGTCACGTCCATCGATAGAATGTAAACGCCGTGCTGGTCTGGGTTAAAGGCCACGCGGATGCGGCGACTGCTATCATCGTCGGTAAATTCAAAAACGCTTGCGGTGCCGTGACAGGCTTTTTGGTAATTTTCCTTGATTTTTGCAAAGGCGCTTTTGCCCAAAGCCGCACTAATATGCATACCGATGATGTCGGAGGGGCGCGACGGAATGATTGAACTTAGGCGCAGGTTTGAATATGTATAAATCCCGCTCCGGTCCACATGTGCGATATGGGCCGGCATCATTTCGGTGGTGATGCGGGCGCGGGCCTCCATTTCGGTTAACTGATGCTTGGCTTCTTGCAAAGCCGCATTGGTCGCGGCCAATTCACGGTTGGTCTTGGCCAGATGTTCGGTGTGGGCCAAAACCTGATCTGACAACTCGTCGGTGCGGGCATACAGCAGTTTTTCCTGATCCTTGATCGCGGTAATGTCGGTGTAAACCGTGACCCAGCCACCACCGGGCAGCGGCGATCCTTCCACCGAAATTGTGCGCCCGTTTGCGCGGGTGCGCTCCATGTAATGGGCCTTGAAGGCGCGGGCCTGCTCAACCCGGATGCTGACAAATCCATCGACGTCGTCCACTTCGCCATATTCGCCGCGTGTTGCCAAAAACCGGATGGTTTCGGAAAAATCTGCGCCGGGCAAACAGAGCATTTCCGGCAGGTCAAACATTTCCTTAAACGGCCGGTTCACCCGAACGCAGCACAGATCACTATCATAAATCGACAGAGCCTGCCCAATCAGGTTTAAACCGGCGCGGGTCAGCTTTTCGTTTTTTGCATTCGAAGTTGCCATGCGTTTGGGCCTTTCATCCTATCGCTACCACTGCAGTCGGGCCAGTGAAAGGGTTGTTACAATTCGTAAGGATTGCGCAAAAGTTAAGAATAAATTGACCTT
>DOHJ01000110.1:0-2241 GCA_003535335.1 Paracoccaceae bacterium
CCCGCCGCGATCTGGATTTACCTGTGGCCGGTTTAATGTGCATTCCACCAGCAGACGAGGAACCCAGCCTGCATTTCTCCCTGCTGCGAAAACTGGCGCAGCGCAACGGAATTGACGGGCTGTCCATGGGCATGAGCAGTGATTTTGAACGCGCGGTTGCGATGGGTGCAACCCATGTGCGGGTTGGCTCCGCCATATTCGGGGCGCGTGATTATGGCTAAGGTCGAATAATCAAGCGTGATTTCGGGCTTAATCGCTGGATAATCCACAATAAATTCTGGCGTGAAAAGCCAACGCAGCCTTCTGTCGGGTGACGGGGTTTGCGCCAGATATGTAGAAATATGGCCGAACCTTGGCCGGGCTTTGCCACAGGCCAATTCCAATCGGTGTTTAGCACAATATCATAAAGCCGGTCAGCCCGACGCATGGTTTCATGGCTGTAATTATGCGGCGATGTTACCAGATGATTATAATCCGGATCATTCAGATCATCAGACCAGAGATCAAAAGGCCGGATCGGTTTGGCCCACGCGGTAGGCGGCAACATGCGGTCGGGCCGATAATAAATTCCGGTAATGCGGTGAATTCCGGCAGGTGTCGCGCCGTCGCCCTCGCGTTTATGCAAGGTAATTCCACCACGCCCGACCGAGCACGGTATCAGGCGGTTGTAAAACCTCAGACCCTGTTTGGTCAAAACCAGATCGGTTGCTTTCATAAAATGTTCACCCGTCATAATCCGTTTTATCGGCATGTCTTGTTACAAAATCTGTCATTTGTTAGCAAATATTACCCAAAGATGAAACATAACGCCTGATTTTGACACGGATGCGTGAGAAATCTGCCTTGGCCCTTGTTGTGGCGACCATTCAGGCTCAAATACAAGGCAACAAGACGTACAAAAGGAACCGATGCCATGGGCAACACCGTAAAAAAGATATTGCTGGTTGATGATGACGAGGATCTGCGCGAAGCACTTTGCGAACAATTGGTCATGATCGAAGATTTTGAGGTGTTCGAGGCCGCCGATGGTGCAAGCGCTATGCTCAAGGTGAAAGAAGCGCTGTATGATTTGGTTATTCTGGACGTGGGCCTGCCTGATACAGATGGTCGCGAGCTGTGTCGCTTGATGCGAAAACAGGCCGTGAAATGCCCGATTTTGATGCTGACGGGGCATGATAGCGATGCCGATACGATTTTGGGGCTGGATGCCGGTGCCAATGATTACGTGACCAAACCGTTTAAATTCCCGGTTTTTCTGGCCCGTATTCGCTCGCAATTGCGCCAGCATGAACAATCCGAGGACGCGGTATTTACGATTGGCCCCTACACGTTCAAGCCGGCCATGAAGATGCTGATTGCCGATGACGACAAGAAAATCCGCCTGACTGAAAAAGAAACCAATATCCTGAAATTCCTGTACCGTGCTTCCGAAGGTGTGGTGGCGCGTGATGTGCTGCTGCACGAGGTTTGGGGATATAACGCCGGTGTCACCACGCACACGTTAGAAACCCATATTTACCGGCTTCGTCAAAAAATAGAACCAGACCCGACACAGGTTCGCCTTCTTGTGACCGAATCTGGTGGGTATAAGTTAGTTGTCTAAAGCGCAATCCGAAAAGTGAGAACCGGTTTTTGGATCAAATTGCGCGGCACTAAATGGACGAAACGAGTTCCCTAGTATGTCGGGGTTATGACATACATCCTCCCTGTTGAACTGGCCCGGCCTTGTGCCGGGTCTTTTTTTGTCTCGCGTATAAAATTTGTCTCGCGTATAAAATCAGCAAGTGACCCAGAGACTAAGAATAAGGAAAATGATGTGAAGCGATTTTTCAAGTTAGTGCTGCTGAGTTTTGGGGTTGTGTTAATCCTGCTCGGGGCCGGGGTGGCATATAAATCCAGAAATTCGCCACCAAGCCATAGCGCACTGGTATCAGCTGATTTGTCCCCGCTTATTGCTGTGCGGGATTTTTATGCCGATACGTCCTCCGAGTGGGGCTTCAAACCATCGGTTGGCGCACAGTATATTTCGCGTTGGGTGGTTGAGGGCGCAAATTCTATCTTGAAAATCCGCGATACAGAGACCGGCAAAGATGTGCTGTCTCTGGAAGGTGTAATTTTTGAATTGTGGCATTGGACCGAGCCAAAAATTTTGGCATATATTCAGGGGAGATTTTGGCAGATTGATCCGAAAAATGGCGATAGGGAAAATTGGGTTGATGTTACCCCGCGGGGGTTTGGCCA
>DOHJ01000110.1:2629-3280 GCA_003535335.1 Paracoccaceae bacterium
CGGGATAGAAACCCTGCATTTTCAGATATTTATACCGTAAATCAACTTGGTGGTTCCAAAAAACTGCTGCTGAAAAATGAGGGAAAAACCAAATCCTGGCTAATGGGTCCAGATCTTGAGGCCTATTACCGACAAGATCAGATTGATGATAACCATGATAAAATTTTGCGCAAGGACGGCAATAAATGGCAGGTGGTTTTTGAGGTTGAGCAAGATGACAGTTTTCAGATGATTGAACTGGACCCGGACAAGGCCGGTTTTATTGCCCTGTCTGCGCGCGGGCGTGATAAACTGGCCTTGGTGCATGTAGACGGAACCAGCGGCAAAGAACAGGTTTTACTGGAAAATGATACGGTCGAGATTCGCAGTTTAATAAATTTTGATGCTTATGATGGTGTGATTGACGCGGCTTTTGTAGACCACGACGTTGAAGAAATTGTGCCTGTTTCTGCCAAGGGCCAAGTATTGTCGGATATGATAAAATCGCTTGGTGAGCCATCGGATGTAAATATTCTAGGCACCGCCGATCAAGGGAAATTTGTGACAATTGCGATCAGTGTTCAGGAGAAATCATGGCAATATTATCTGTTTGACCTTGTGCAGAAAACCCAAACGAAACTGGGTGAATATTCGTTCAGAAAGCACAAGGAT
>DOHJ01000083.1:0-3152 GCA_003535335.1 Paracoccaceae bacterium
AGACTTCACCAAAGCCACTCAACCTGAACGTGCTCACCCTGCTTGCGCAGAGCCGTTATTAATTTGGAAACAATCACTTCAAAATCACACGATTGGTTACAGTAATCCGGTAATTTGCCGTATTTATTCTCGCTTCTTATCTAAAATTTGTCTAATTTATCCACCATACTCACGGCATGAACACCAAGGGGAATTTTACAATGCAGGACAACCAAGGCAATCGGCCCCAAGATGCTGAAACAGGGCAATGGCTTGCCAGACTGGAAGACATCAGTGAAACCCGCGGCTATTACGAGCCACTGGGACCGCGCCATCACGTGGCATTCACCGATGCCGGCGCGACCTTGCTTGTCACCTTTGAAACCATCAGCAACATTATTGAAGATAGCGAAGACGAGCTGCCGCTAGGCTTTGATCTGGTGGCTGACAATGGCTGGTCCCATTTGGGCATTATTGCCGATGGCAACACATGGTTTCGCGATGCATCTGTTTACGCCTATTTTGACCGGTTGGTGGATGACGGGTTCTTCGAAGACTTTGATCAGGTAATTTTTATGGGCTCCGGCATGTGCGGTTACGGCGCTGCGGCCTATTCTGTGGTCTCGCCGGGCTGCAAGGTGATTTTGTTCAACCCGCAAGCCACGCTTGATCCGCGCGTTACCGAATGGGATGACCGTTTTACATCCATGCGTCGCACATCATTTACAGACCGATATGGCTATGGTCCCGATATGATCGATGCCGCCAATCAGGTTTTTATCCTTTATGACCCCGAAGAAACACTGGATGCGATGCACGCCGCCCTGTTTACCCGCAACCACGTCACAAAATTGCGCTGCCGCCATCTGGGGCACCATATTTTACAGGACATGATCCATATGGATATCCTGCAACCGCTGCTGGAAAATTTAGAGGCAGGCGGTAATTTTTCCGAACTGTTCCAAAAATTATTCCGGACCCGAAAAAATTACTCACCCTATTTGCGCCGTTTATTGGCACAGCTTTTGGATAATGACCGCATAGTTTTGGCCGCTATATTGTGCCGCGATGTTGTGGGCCGGATGAAAGCCCCGCGTTTTCGCCGCCAACTTACCGAAATTGAAGCGAGAATTGCAAAATCTGGCCGCAATTTACCCAAAAGCAGAGCCAAAGTACGTGTGATTAAAAAAGAAAAAACTGCTTCTGCTTAGCAATTTATTTAGATTTTTCGCAAAATATAGCCCGAGAACATAAACAGGGGTTATCAATGTTGCGAAATCAGCTGCCCGCCGATGAATTGGCACATATCCGCGATGAAATCCGCGCCTTGCGCGTGCGTGAGGCCGAGCTGCGTCAGTGTTTTACTGACGAATGCAATCAGGGCGTATTTGAGGGCTGCGATTACGATGTGGTGGTGCAACTGCACAAACGCCGTGTGTTGAAAAAATCCAGCTTACCGCCTGAAATTTTAAATAACCCGTGCTTTTTTGAAGAAAAAACAGCGCCCGTGGTACGTGTTGTGCCACGCAAAGAACCACGCTTGCCACTTGGATTTTCTGAATCTGCGCCGCCATTCAACGATGAAAATTTCGAGGTGATCGAACTGTTTTAGCCGACAACATTCGAATTGGACCGAGCAAAAAAACACTTATCTGCAAAATTGCCATGGTCTGGCGTGTTTATTTTGTATAATCGGTTTATATCATGACCGATTATATAAAGCTTATCCGCCCCGATGACTGGCACCTGCATTTGCGTGATGGCGATATGCTGGCAGCAGTCCTACCCGAATCCGCCCGCCATTTTGGCAGGGCAATCATCATGCCCAATCTGGTGCCCCCTGTTGTAACAAGTCAGGATGCCGCCGCTTATAAGGCGCGGATCATGGCGGTGATGCCGGATGGTGCCCAATTCAGCCCGTTGATGACATTGTACCTGACAGAAAACACCGATGCCGATGATGTCGCCACGGCCCATAAATCCGGCCTGATTTCCGCAGTAAAACTATATCCGGCCGGCGCGACCACAAATTCGGATTCCGGCGTGGCCGATTTTGACAAGGTGCGTGGTGTTCTGGAACGTATGGCCGAAATTGGCCTGCCATTGTGCGTGCATGGCGAAGTGACCGATAAAGATGTCGATATATTTGACCGCGAGGCCGTATTTATCGACCGCATTCTGGACCCGATTCGGCGCAAAACCCCCGATTTGCGCGTGATTATGGAACATATCACCACCTCGAACGGGGTGGATTATGTGAAAAGTGCCGGAAATAATCTGGCAGCCACCATCACCACTCACCACCTGATCATCAACCGCAACGATATTTTAGTCGGCGGCATCAAGCCGCATTATTACTGCCTGCCCGTTGCCAAACGCGAAAGTCACCGCCTTGCCTTACGCGCCGCTGCCACTTCGGGGGATGCCCGTTTTTTCCTTGGCACCGACAGCGCGCCGCACACAGACCCCAATAAGGAAAGTGCCTGTGGCTGCGCGGGCTGTTTCACCGCCACCAATACCATGTCAATTCTGGCCCAAGTATTTGAGGACGAAGGCGCATTAGACAATCTTGAAGGTTTCACCTCGTTAAACGGGCCTGAATTTTACAGATTGAAACCAAACAAAGATCACATAATCCTTCGAAAAGGTGATCCGGTTATTTATCCGGAAAAACTTATGACTGCCGAAGGTGAAGTAAGTATTTTTAATCCCGGCTTCCCTCTGCTCTGGCAAATTGAAGCCTGATATATTATTGTTCCATAAATATCCGCGCCGCAGGCATAAAAGTTTTCTTGCCTGCGGCGCGGATATTTGCAGAACAATAATGCGACAGAACAAGGCCCCCTTATGATCCCCTCAAGTTTCCCGACCAAAGAAGAAATCGCAAATCTTAGCGCAAAAATGCTGCTGGAAATCGGCGCGGTGCATTTCAATGCCAAGGATCCGTTCACCCTTGCCTCTGGCCTGCCCAGCCCAACCTATATTGATTGCCGAAAACTGATCAGTCACCCGCGGATCCGTTCAACCTTGATGGATTTCATGGTTACGACCGTTATGCGGGATGCAGGTTTTGAAGCCTTTGACAATATTGCCGGTGGCGAAACGGCAGGTATTCCGTTTGCTGCTCTGGTTGCCGAACGCATGGCGTTGCCGATGAGCTATGTTCGCAAAAA
>DOHJ01000083.1:3486-9708 GCA_003535335.1 Paracoccaceae bacterium
CCCAAAGGTTACGGAAAAAATTCGCGCATCGAGGGCGATATGCATGAAGGACAGCGGGTTTTGCTGGTTGAAGATCTGACCACGGATGGTGGCTCCAAGATTTCATTTATCGATGCGATTCGGCAAACGGGGGCATCTTGCGGCCATACGGCGGTGATTTTTTATTACGACATTTTCCCCGAAACCGAGAAAACCTTGGGTGATCACGGGGTTAGGCTGCATCATTTATGCACGTGGTGGGATGTGCTGAAACAGGCACAACAAAGCGGCAGCTTTGATGGCGCTACATTAAGCGAGGTGGAAACCTTCTTGAAGGCCCCGCGCAAGTGGCAAGAGGCCCGCAAATAAGCTGGGCCATCTTACAAAGATTAACGTTTTTACCGGATGATTGCAGCAGATATATGTGCTAAAATAAGGCTACCTGTTAAGTCCCACTATATTTAGCGATCTGGGGTTATCCACAGAAATATACAATTTGCCTCGCCAACCGGTCGCATGTATGTCTGTGTAGTGGTAAAGAACAGGTGAGTTATGAACGAAATTACGCCAGTAAATTCTGGACAAACAGAGGTAGATTCAACCGGCACATTGCCCCATAATGTCGAGGCCGAGCAGCAACTTTTGGGTGCAATCCTGACCAATAACGACATTTACGACCGCATTGCGTCCATCATCAACCCCCAGCATTTTTACGAGCCGGTGCATGCGCGGATTTACGAAATCGCAGCCAGCCGGATTGCCAAAAACAATCTGGCCTCGCCCGTCACCCTAAAAGCATTTTTGGAAGATGACGAGGGTCTGAAAGAGCTGGGCGGGCCGGCCTATCTGGTACGTCTTGCCGGTGCGGCAATTTCCGGTTTTGCAGCGCGCGATTATGCGCAGATGATTTATGATCTGGCGATCCGGCGCAAGCTGATCGATCTGGGGCAGGAAATTTCCGACAAGGCCGCAACGGTCGATATTTCCAGCGAACCACGCGAACAAATCGTTGAAGCCGAGCAAAAATTGTACGAATTGGCCGAACAGGGTCAGACCGAAAGTGGCTTTCAATCCTTTCTAAGTGCCGTCACCGACGCGGTGAACGTGGCAAACGCCGCCTATCAGCGTGACGGCGGCTTGGCCGGTTTGTCCACGGGCTTGGTAGATATGGATAAAAAACTGGGTGGTTTACACCGCTCGGATTTGCTGATTTTGGCGGGGCGCCCGTCGATGGGTAAAACCGCGCTGGCCACCAACATCGCCTTTAATATTGCCAAAGCTTATCAAAAAGGCACCCGTCACGATGGCACCGAGGGGGCCGTAAACGGCGGGGTTGTCGGGTTTTACAGCCTCGAGATGTCGTCCGAACAGCTGGCCGCGCGGATCCTGTCCGAGGCCAGCGAAGTGCCAAGCGAGCAGATCCGCCGTGGTGACATGTCCGAGGAGGAATTTCGCCGTTTTGTCGATGCCGCCAAGGAACTGGAGGCCTGCCCGCTTTATATTGACGACACGCCTGCCCTGCCGATTTCGCAACTTGCCGCCCGCGCGCGCCGTTTGAAACGCACCCACGGGCTGGATGTTTTGTTCATCGATTATCTGCAATTGGTGCGTCCTGCCACAGCCAAAGACAGCCGCGTTAACGAGGTTTCGGAAATCACCCAAGGCCTGAAAGCCATCGCAAAGGAGCTGGAAATTCCGGTGGTTGCGCTTTCGCAGCTATCGCGTCAGGTCGAAAACCGCGAGGACAAGCGCCCGCAGCTGTCGGACCTGCGCGAATCCGGATCAATCGAGCAAGACGCCGATGTGGTGATGTTTGTTTACCGCGAAGAATATTACAAAGAACGCGAAAAACCCGGCGATCACGAGTTGGAAAAAATGGCTGCTTGGCAAACCGAAATGGACCATTTGCACGGCAAGGCCGAGATTGTGGTCGGCAAACAACGCCACGGCCCGATTGGCCATGTGGAGCTGTCTTTTGAAGGTCAGTTCACCCGCTTTGGCAATTTAATCAAGCCATGGCAGCAACAGGACGAAGACAGCTTTTAGGTGCAAAGAGCCGCCCTTTGCCTTGGGGGTATTATTTAGCACCGCGAATTCTAACGCCAGCTTCTTTTAGGGCCGCCAGACTGGATTTATCCAGATTGGGCATATTTTCCAATACAAGCGTGCGCAATTTCGGAACACCCAGCAATAGTGAAATGTCGCTAATCTGGGTTTCGCTCAAATCAATTTTGCTTAATTTCTTTTTGCCAACCAACACAGAAATATCCATCACTCCTGTACCTTTTACAGAAACAGCGTAAATTTTTTCCATATCTTTTATCATCGACAATATCGGCTACTTTTGTATTGTCCAGCAATAGATTTTGCATGATCATTAGACCCGCAAGCGCCGAAATATCTGCGACATCTGTATTTCGTGCCTCAACCACGGCGATCATTCGCAACGCGGACAGTGGTGAAAAATCGCTAACTTTGGTGTCGCTGATATTAAGTATGCGCAATGCGTGCAGGCCCGACAATGGGCTAAGGTCGGCAATCTTCAAACGGCTTAGATCCAAAGCATTCAAGGTTGGAATGTCAAGTATTTCTTTGGGGATTTCGGTGAGCCCATTAATCCCGCTCAGGCGCAATTGATTGCATTGTTTTTCATTGCATTTGGCAATTTTTTCTTTCACTTCGTCCATCGGTCCAGCCCATAATGCGTTGGCGGATAACAGAAAACCAGCGGAAATACCGGTGGTAATAATTGATTTAATATTCAGAATGAATCTCCAAAAGTCTGCTTCGGGATAATCCCTGAAATAAAATCCGCTAAAATACAGATGACCAATAAAACAAGCGTGGAGGTGAAAAAACCTTGGCGTCAAGGCGTTGTAATTGTGTGTTTTTGCTTGACCTCGGCTGTAGAGCCGTCAAAACCACCCCATGGGAAGTGCAAAATTAACAATTGATCTGGATGCCATCACCGCCAACTGGCGCGCGCTTGATGCAATGACCAATTGCGAAACCGCCGCAGTGGTCAAGGCTGGCGCCTATGGGCTGGGGATTGATCGTGTGGTCAAGGTTTTGGCAAAGGCCGGGGCACGAAAATTTTTCGTTGCCATCGCCGAAGAAGGTGCTTTGGTGCGTCAGGTCTTGGGCCAAGGTGTTGATATCTATGTTTTTGGCGGCCATATGCGCGGCGATACCGATATGATCCATGATTTATCCTTAACGCCGATGCTAAATTCACTGGATCAATTAACCCGCCATTTCGAGGCCCTGCCAAATGCCCCCTTTGGTATCCAGCTGGACACTGGCATGAACCGGTTGGGCATGGAGCTGGCGGAATGGGATGCGGTACGTGATATTGTGCTAACGCAAACCCCTGTTTTAATCATGAGCCATCTGGCCTGTGCAGACGCGCCGGATCATGCCATGAACAGCCAGCAACTGACCCAGTTTCGGCAGATGACCGCCGGTATTAAGGCTCCGCTTTCGCTGGCGGCAACGGGCGGAATTTTACTGGGACAACAGTACCATTTTGATCTGACCCGACCGGGCATCGGCCTTTATGGCGGCCAGCCTTTTAATCAGGCACAGCCCGTGGTTAATTTATCATTGCCGGTCATTCAGTGCCGCGATTTGGTGGTTGGCGAAACTGTGGGGTATGCAAATTCATGGGTCACCAACACCCGCGCCACCATCGCAACCCTGTCTGGCGGGTATGCTGATGGCTTGTTGCGCGCCCTTTCAAACGGGGCAATGCTGTGGGCCGATGATGTGGCCTGCCCGCTGGTTGGACGTGTATCTATGGACTTAATTACAGTCGATATCAGTCACTTGCACAAGGTTCCTGACCGTCTGGAAATTCTCGGGCCACAACAAACGGTTGATGCACTGGCCCAAAAGGCCGGCACGATCGGCTATGAAATCCTGACCTCGCTTGGCAATCGCTACAGCCGCGGTTATGCCGGTGATTATTCAAGATGAGCTTGCTTTCCCCCATCGCCCTGCTTGGGCGCAATTGCATCGGATTAATGGCGGCAATCGGCCGGATCAGCATCTTTTTCTTTCAAACTCTGAGCCACATCGTACGCCCGCCATTTTACCTTAAAGAATTCGGCCATGCCCTTTTAACCATTGGCTATTTCAGCCTTCCGGTCGTTGGCCTAACCACATTTTTCACCGGCGGCGCGCTGGCCTTGCAAATTTATGCAGGTGGTGCGCGTTTTAGCGCCGAAGCCGTGGTGCCCTCGATCGTTGCCATTGGCATGGCGCGCGAACTCGGCCCTGTTTTGGGCGGCTTGATGGTGGCGGCGCGGGTTGCCTCCTCGATTGCCGCCGAAATCGGCACGATGAAAGTGACCGAGCAAATTGACGCGCTGGTGACACTTTCGACCCATCCAATGAAATACCTGACCGTGCCACGGGTGCTGGCCGCAACGCTGGTTATGCCGGTTTTGATTGCAGTTGGCGACAGCATCGGTATTTTGGGCGGCTATATTGTCGGGGTGACGCGGCTGGACTTTAATTCGGCCGTGTATCTGCATAATACGATTAACTTTCTTGAGCCTTGGGATATCATTTCGGGCCTGATAAAAGGCGCTGTGTTCGGCTTTATCGTCGCCCTGATGGGCTGTTATTACGGGATGAATTCCGGCCGTGGGGCACAAGGCGTGGGCCATGCGACAAAATCGGCGGTGGTAGCGGCCTCGATTATGATATTGGCGTCAAATTACCTGTTAACAGAATTGTTCTTTTCGGCATGATTACACTTGAAAACGTTCATAAATCATTCGGTGCCAATAAGGTTTTGCAAGGGATCGACCTGACCATTGCGCGCGGGCAAAGCATGGTGATTATTGGCGGCTCCGGCACCGGAAAATCTGTGGCGCTGAAATCTATTCTGGGGCTGGTAACGCCTGACAGCGGCACGATTTCGGTCGATGGCCAAGACGTGACCAAGGTCGAACGCGACGCCTTTCTGGCCCGTTTCGGCATGCTGTTTCAAGGTGGTGCGCTGTTTGACAGCCTGACGGTTTGGCAAAACGTGGCATTCCGGCTGCTTTCGGGATCGTTAAAACGGCCCAAACCCGAGGCCCGCGAGATTGCCATCGAAAAACTGCGCCGCGTTGGCCTGAAGCCCGAGGTTGCCGACCTGTTTCCGGCCGAGCTGTCGGGGGGGATGCAAAAACGTGTCGGTCTGGCCCGCGCCATTGCAGCCGAGCCTGAAATCATCTTTTTTGACGAACCCACCACAGGTCTGGACCCGATCATGTCGGGCGTGATTAACGAATTGATCCGCGAAATTGTGGTGGAAATGGGCGCAACCGCCATGACCATCACCCATGACATGAGCAGCGTTCGCGCCATTGCCGATCAGGTGGCCATGCTGCACGACGGGGTAATCCAGTGGAGCGGTCCTGTGGCCGAAATGGACAACAGTGGCGATCCCTATCTGGACCAATTCATTCATGGCCGTGCCCAAGGGCCAATTGAGGCCGTGCGATAGTTAATTGTTTCCCGTTTAGCTACAATAACTCGCACCCAGACGGTATTGACTAAAATTTTCCCTCTTAACGGCAGGCGGTTTTTAGCTTATTGTTAATGTTTATGTAATCTTGGCCGGAATTTAAATCTGCTGCTGGTCCGGAATAAATGGTGGGGGAATACCATGTCGCAACAATCTACGTCCATTTGGGGCGGTGTTAAAAGGCGTGTTCAAAACGCAACTCAAATTATCATTGCACTGCTGGCAATAACCATGGTTGTGCTGTGCGCCGGTGCCGCTTTGGGCATTTTACCGTGGCTTGAAATCGCAGCCAGCGTTGATGGCATGGAGGTTTCCAATGCCGGCATGATTGCGCAGATCGGTTTTACCTTGTTTGCAGTTGTTATGCTGTTTTTTCTGCCCAGCAATGCCCGCATCATGCAGCTGGAAAAAACCCACCGAAATTTTCACATCAGCATGGATGACGTTGCCAAAGCTTACACGATCAGCCATCAGGCCGACCGCGACGGTCTGTTCAAAATCGGCTCTGAATTTGACAGTGTGCGGATGCGCATCGCCCATCTGCGCGATCATCCCGCCCTTGCAACCCTAGAGCCATCGGTGCTGGAAGTCGCGGCCCAAATGAGCCATGAAGCCCGTGATTTGGCCGAAATCTATAGCTCAGAGCGCGTGAAACGGGCCAGAACATTCCTGATGCAACGCCAGCAAGAGGTTGATACCTTTCAGGAAAACCTTAAAATCGCCCA
>DOHJ01000083.1:10085-15566 GCA_003535335.1 Paracoccaceae bacterium
CAGCTGGACACCTTGGAAGCGGACCTGTTTGAAATCCTGCCCGAGCTGGGCTTTGATCTGGAACAGGGTGATAATGAACCAAGGATCAAGAAAGACGACAAAGTGGTGCAAATATCGGCCAAACCGGCCGAGTAAGCGACAAGACCTTTTTTGCGCTATTCAAGCATTGTGAAGTCGAAAATTAATGTTAAAATGAAAGCAGGGTATATTTCCACATATATTTTTTCTGTGTTTTCAGGCAAGGTTTTTTATCGTGCGCAATCTATTAAAAGTGGCCAATCTTTGCCTGATCATCCTGTTCCCCATCGCTTGGTTTGCACCACTGCTGCGGGCCGGAGTTTTGGGCGAAATGATGCCCTACTTCTTTGATTTAAATGAAATATCAGTCATTACCGGCCTACAATCCATGTGGCAAGCAGATGTGCTTATGGCCCTGCTGGTCACGTTTTTTGCAATTTTTGCCCCTTACATGAAAACCATCGGATTGGCCTTGATCCATTTCCATCTGTTGCACCGCAAGGTTCTGCCGGTGCTGCATTTACTGGGAAAACTGGCGATGGCCGATATTTTCCTGATCGCGCTTTATCTGGTGGTGGCCAAAGGTATCGGCGTTGGCAAAGTTGAAACCGCGTGGGGTTTATATTTGTTCACGGCCTGCATTCTGGCCTCATTGGCAATTTCCTTTGCCACCGGAAAACCCAAAAACCGCGCTTGATCTGTGCTCAAAGCTAAGGCAAAAGAGGCCATGGCAAAAGCAAACACCTTTACCTGCAATTCCTGCGGCGCGTCCTCGAATAAATGGTCGGGGCGTTGCGAGGCCTGCGGGCAATGGAATTCAATCATCGAAGAAGCGCCGCTTTCAGCCGGTCCTGCGAAAAAATCACTGGGTGGCAAACGGGGCCGCGCCATTCACCTGACGGATTTATCCAGCAGCGAAACCCCGCCGCCGCGCACCCTGTCGGGCATGGCCGAACTTGATCGCGTGCTTGGTGGTGGCTTGGTGCCATCTTCGGCCGCGCTGGTTGGCGGTGATCCGGGCATTGGGAAATCCACCCTGCTTTTGCAAGCCGCAGCCAGTTTTGCCCACAAGGGGCTAAAGGTGATTTATGTTTCAGGCGAAGAAGCCAGCGCCCAAGTGCGCATGCGGGCCGACCGTCTGGGCCTGCGCGATGCCCCGGTTCAGCTGGCCAATGAAACCAATTTGCGCGATATTTTAACCACGCTTGAGGCCGAAAAACCCGATCTGGCCATCATCGATTCCATTCAAACCATGTGGGCCGATAATGTCGACAGCGCACCGGGATCGGTGTCACAGGTGCGCAGTGCCGCCCACGAGCTGACCACATTTGCCAAGCGGCGAAATATGTCGGTGGTGCTGGTTGGCCATGTCACCAAAGACGGCCAGATTGCCGGCCCCCGCGTGATTGAACACATGGTCGACACCGTGCTTTATTTTGAAGGCGAGCGTGGTCACCAGTTTCGCATTCTGCGCGCCGTTAAAAACCGTTTTGGACCGGCGGACGAAATTGGCGTTTTCGAAATGACCGGCGCTGGCCTGTCCGAGGTCAACAACCCGTCAGCCCTGTTTCTATCCGAGCGCGACAAACCGGCCCCCGGATCTGTGGTGTTTTCCGGCATCGAGGGCACCCGCCCGGTTTTATGCGAGCTACAAGCGCTGGTTGCACCGTCACCCCACAGTCAGCCGCGCCGCGCCGTTGTGGGTTGGGATGGCGGGCGTTTGGCAATGATCCTTGCGGTGCTAGAGGCGCGCTGCGGCATCCCGTTTACCGGTCTTGATGTTTATCTGAATGTGGCCGGCGGCATGCGCATTTCCGAGCCGGCCGCCGATCTGGCTGTTGCAGCGGCGCTACTTTCGGCCAGAGAAGATACAGCATTGCCAGCTGATACTGTGGTTTTTGGCGAAATTAGCCTATCAGGGGCTTTAAGGCCTGTAAATCAAACTGATAATCGCTTAAAAGAGGCGGCAAAGCTTGGATTTTCAGGTGCAATTGTGCCAGAAGGTAGCAAAACGGCGACCAAAAGCGGGTTAAAAATTCAGCAAATGTCGGATCTGACCGGTTTTGTTGGCGATATTTTCGGGGCCGGTTAACGGTCAATACATGCCAGGAGAGAATGCGTGGAAGGTTTTACTATTATTGACGGTGTTGTCGCCGTTATCATTATTATTTCGGCCCTATTGGCCTATTCGCGCGGTTTTGTACGTGAATCTCTGGCCATTGCTGGCTGGATTGGTGCCGCAATTCTTGCCTTTGTGTTTGCCGGTCATGCCGAGCCGTTAATCCGTGAAATTCCGGTTTTGGGTGGCTTTATCCGGGACAGCTGCGAATTGTCACGCATTGCCGCATTTTTTGCGGTGTTTGTTGTCGGTCTGATTCTGATGTCCTTTATCACCCCGCTGTTTTCCTCGATCATTCAACGATCCGCCTTGGGCGGCATTGATCAGGGGCTTGGTTTTTTGTTTGGCGTTGCCCGTGGTGCGCTTTTGGTCGGGGTTGCCTTGGTGGTTTATGACCGCATCATCACCGACCAGAATATCCCGATGATTGACGACAGCCGCACGGCCCGGATTTTTGCCCGCATGCAAGACAGCATCGACGAAACCATCCCGCAAGATGCGCCGGGCTGGATCACCCAGCGTTATGAACAACTTGTCGGCGATTGCAGCAAACCTGCGTCGCAATAGATTGTAAAACCGGTTATGGTTTGGATTTAAATCAACACAAACCGCCCATCAGATGAGTGACAGGGCGGTTTTTTCAACCTATGTATACGGCAAATCTACTGCCATGGGATTCGGAGCACCGCCAATATGCACAATATACCGCCAAGCCAGCCGTTTGATGATGATAAGCTAAAAGAGGAATGCGGCGTTTTCGGCGTTATTGGCCTTCCCGAAGCTGCAAATTTCACCGCCCTTGGATTGCACGCGCTGCAACATCGTGGCCAAGAAGCCTGCGGCATTGTCAGCTATGATTCGCAACACGGCTTTAATTCGGCCCACAGATTTGGGCTGGTACGCGATAATTTCACCAAATCCAGCCTGCTTAACACCCTGCCCGGCCCGATTGCAATTGGTCACGTGCGCTACTCCACATCCGGCAAAAAAGACGCGGTTATTCGTGATGTACAGCCGTTTTTAGGCGAATTTTCATTGGGCAGCGCCGCCATCGCCCATAATGGCAACCTGACCAATGCCGTTGCGCTGCGTCGCGAGCTGATTGAAAAAGGTGCGATTTTTCAATCCGGATCCGACAGCGAATGTATCATCCACCTGATTGCCCGCAGTTTCCAAAACACGATCCCCGAACGCATGAAAGACGCGCTGCGCCGGGTTGAAGGTGCCTTTGCAATTGTTGCAATGACCCGCACAAAATTGATCGGCGTGCGCGATGCCTTGGGAATTCGCCCGCTGGTGCTGGGTAAAATTGGCGATAGCTGCTGGGTGCTGGCCTCGGAAACCTGCGCCCTGGATATTATCGGGGCCGATTTTGTGCGCGAAATCGATGCCGGTGAAATGGTGGTGATCACCAAGGAAGGTGTGCAAAGCCACCGCCCGTTTGCGCCGGCCAGACCGCGCCCCTGCATCTTTGAGCAGGTCTATTTTTCGCGCCCCGACAGCATTGTTGAAGGCCGGTCCGTCTATGAAACCCGCCGCCAGATCGGGGTGGAACTGGCCCGCGAACATCCGGTCGAGGCTGATTTGATTTGTCCGGTTCCCGACAGCGGCACACCGGCCGCCGTCGGGTTTGCCCACGAAAGCGGCATTCCGTTCGAGCTGGGAATTACCCGCAATCAATACACCGGCCGTACCTTTATTGAACCGACGGCCAGCATCCGAAATATGGGCGTACTGCTAAAACTGAATGTAAACAAGGCGTTGATCAAAGGAAAGCGCGTGGTTTTGGTGGATGATAGTGTGGTGCGCGGCACCACATCGCGTAAAATCAAGGAAATGATCCTAAAGGCCGGTGCCGCCGAAGTACATTTCCGGATTGCTTCGCCGCCAGTCAAATGGCCCGATTTTTACGGCGTCGACACGCCCGATCAGGCGCAATTGCTGGCCGCCACCATGACGCTTGAGGAAATGCGGGCGCATCTGGGGGTGGATAGTTTGAAATTTATCTCGCTGGATGGTCTGTACCGTGCTGCGGGTCACCCAAACGGGCGCGACAACGAAAATCCGCAATATTGCGATTCCAGTTTTTCGGGCGACTATCCGGTTATGCCAACGGACATGATCGAAAAGGGATTTGCGCTGCAAGCCGCGGAATAGGTTGTGATGCAGGATTTTCATCGTTCTTTGGTTCCTGTGCATTTTCGCCCGCATCATTTTTTATGTGCGCTTGGTTATGCCGGCAAAGGTTATTCTGAAAGCTTTACCGCCAATATGACCGCCATTGTGCAACAGTGTTTACGCGCGCAAGGTGGGGAAAACACGCTGATTATGGTGGTCGGGGCGCTGGATGATATTTGCGGGGCTTGCCCGAAACGGCGCGGCATCATTTGCGCCAATCAGAAAAAAGTAACCGATCTTGACGCGCGACATGCTGCAGCACTTGACTTACGGATTGGTGAAATTCTGACTTGGGGTGAGGCATTGCAGCGTATCAAGACCCATGTTTATCCCGACGATCTGCAACAAATCTGCAAAGGTTGTCAGTGGCTGGAGCTTGGTCTTTGCCAAAAATCGGTAAGTCGCTTGCACAACGAAAAAACGCCGCCCCAGTCTGGGACGGCGTTAATTCCAATCTAAAAGATGCTTGTTAATCAGGTGTTTTTGCGCGATTTCAGCGCCGCCCAGCCACCAGCCACAATCAATGCCGCAATCAGTGATTTAACCACACCACCAACCAAGAATGGATAGGCACCGGCATTAAGCGCACCGTTCAAATCCAGCGAAGGCAGAACAGCCCAAAGCACCAAAACACCAGGCACAAACAACAGCATTGATGGGATGAAAGCCGCTACAAATAGCCGCAAAATGCCACGGGACAGACCGCGCTCAACCAACCAGCCAGTTATATAGGCCATGGCAATAAAGCCCCAGAGAAAACCTGCAGTCGGCCCCATCAGCTTAATAAAACCGGCGCTGCCACCGGCAAAAACCGGCATGCCAACTGCTCCAGCAGCAAGATAGGCAACCAAAGTCAGCGCAGCCATCCGGGCACCGTATGTCAGGCCAATCACCGAAATAGCCAGCGTTTGCAGTGTCATGGGCACCGGAAACATCGGCACTTCTGCCTGTGCAGCAATACCTACGGCTAGCACGCCAAATACAACCATTACCAGTTTTTTAAGCAGGCTGTCAGACCCGGTTAGCGCTTTTGAAAGGACTGCATCTCTCATATGTTTATTCCTTCTGGTAAATTACGTTAGGCCATTTTTCTGCTTCCCAAGACTTAAAGTCAAGCCAAAAACGCTTGCTTTCAGTGCGCTAAAATGGGATTGGCTTTGGTATGA
>DOHJ01000083.1:15908-20284 GCA_003535335.1 Paracoccaceae bacterium
AAAACAGCACAGAAAAAACCGCCCTGATCACCGGTGCTTCGCGCGGCCTTGGCGCTGCATTGGCCAAAGCCTTGTGCACAGATTACCACATCATCGCCGTGGCCCGCACCACAGGCGCGCTTGAAGAGCTGGATGACCGCATCAACGACAAAGGTGGCAAAGCAACCTTGGCACCGATGGACATCACCCAAGACGCCGCCATGCAGCACCTGTGCCGCTCGATTTATGATCGTTGGGGCAAACTTGATCTTTGGCTGCACACCGCAATCCATGACGCGCCACTTTCGCCCGCAGATCACATCAGCGCCAGTGACTGGGATAAATCCACCGCCCTGAACGTGCGCGCCACCGGCATTTTAATCAGCTACATCGCGCCATTGCTGGGCCAAAGCGGCACTGCGGTTTTCTTCGAAGACCCTGCCCCGCGCGGCACCAAATTCTTCGGCGCTTACGGCGCAACCAAAGCGGCCCAAATCGCACTGGCCCGCAGCTGGCAGGCCGAAACCCTTAAAAACGGCCCCCACGTGCACATCATGTCGCCGGCCCCGATGCCCACAACCCTGCGTGAACGTTTTTATCCGGGTGAAAACAAAACCGGCCTTGCCGATCCCAAAAAAGAGGCCGAACGGTTACTGTCCGAACTTTAATCCCATTATTGTTCTTCAAATATCCGCGCCGCAGGCATAGAATCTTTTCTGCCACATATTATCTGTGCACAACCCAACAAATCCAGCAAATCCTTTACCCAGGCCCAACCTTGCCCTATTCCTACTAAAAACAACAAAAGCATAGGTAAACATGCGCATTCTCATCACAAATGACGACGGCATCAATGCTCCGGGCCTGCTGACATTGCTAAACATCGCCGACGAAATTGCCGGTCCCCGTGGCGAAGTCTGGACCGTAGCGCCAGCCTTTGAGCAATCCGGTGTGGCCCATTCCATTTCCTACACCCATCCGATGATGGTCTCGCAATTGGGGCCGCGCCGTTTTGCCACCGAAGGCTCGCCGGCGGATTGCGTTTTGGCTGGTTTGCACGATGTAATGAAAGACAATCGGCCCGATCTGGTGCTGTCGGGCGTGAACCGTGGCAATAACGCGGCTGAAAACACACTTTACTCCGGCACCATCGGCGGCGCAATGGAGGCCGCACTGCAAGGCATCCCTGCAATTGCCCTGTCGCAATACCTTGGGCAAAAAACTGCCGATCTGGATGACCCGTTTGAGGCCGCAGCGATGCACGGCGTTGCCACTGTGCGGGCAATTTTGGCGGCAAATCCAGCGCAGCGCAAAGATTACCGGCTGTTTTACAGCGTCAATTTCCCGCCGGTTGCGGCCAGCGACGTCAAAGGCATGCGCGCAACACCCCAAGGCGTTCGAACGGGCGTAAAATTCAGCACCGAACCCCATTTTGCCCCGTCGGGACGCAAGTTTTTGTGGATCAAAGGTGGCTCGCAAACGGCCCCGTCAGAACCCGGCACCGATGCGGCTGCGAATCTTGATGGCTACATTTCAATCACTCCGATGCGGGCCGATCTAACCGCCCATGACGCGCTTGAAACCTTACAAAAAGCACTGCCGGAATGAAAAATGCCGAGCAGCAGATGCAATTCCTTTTTGCCTTACGTTCCAAGGGGGTAACCGATGCGCGTGTGCTTGACGCCATGGAAAAAACCGACCGTGGGTATTTTGTCAAAGGCTTGTTCGAGGACCGCACCTATGAAGATATGCCGCTGCCGATTGCCTGTGGTCAAACCATCAGCCAGCCATCGGTTGTCGGCCTGATGACGCAGGCCCTGAAGGTAACACCGCGCGACAAGGTTTTGGAGGTTGGCACCGGTTCCGGCTATCAGGCCGCCATCCTGTCGCGCCTTGCACGCCGGGTCTATACGGTTGACCGTTTTGCCCGCCTAGTGCGCGCCGCAACCAGCATTTTTCGCAAGCTTGACCTGACGAATGTGACCGCAATTACCGCCGATGGCAGTTATGGCTTGCCCGAGCAGGCCCCGTTTGACCGTATCCTGGTTACCGCAGCGGCCGAAGATCCGCCCGGTCCCCTCTTGGCTCAGCTGCGAATTGGCGGTATCATGGTGTTGCCGGTGGGCCAGGACCAAGCGGTTCAAAGCCTGATATCCGTAACACGTCTTGAAAAAGGCTATGAATATACTGAATTAAGACCCGTGCGTTTCGTGCCCTTGCTTGAAGGGTTGGGTAAAGAGTAAAAGCAAATAACAAGGCCTGAAGAAACGGGCCGTTAAATTGAGGATAAAGCAAATGGCAAAACGCCGACCCCCTATGATAAGGGCCCTGTTTGCAGGTGTCGCGATTGGCACATTAGGCATTCTGACGGGCTGTAATAATTTCGATCTGGATTTTCGCAATAATTTCGGCAATGCGCCCGACACCTCGGATGCGGCGCGCAAAGCCACGTCAGACCGGCCAAAACCCGATAATCGCGGGGTGATTTCATACCCGAATTATCAGGTTGCCGTGGCGCGACGGGGTGATACCCTGGCAGATGTGGCAAACCGTGTTAGCTTGCCGGCGCACAAACTTGCACGTTTTAACGGCATTGCGCAAAATGCAACCCTGCGCAAAGGCGAAATCATCGCCCTGCCCCGCCGTGTCAGTGAACCATCCCCTGCAACCGGCGCGATCACAACCGGCCCGCTGACGCCCGAACCGGTTGATATTAGCACATTGGCAGGCAATGCGATTGACAATGCCGGCCCCTCTACAACAGTAAAACCGCCAACCCCGTCAGGAACAGAACCGGTCCGGCACAAGGTCGAACGTGGCGAAACAGCTTATACAATTTCAAGGCTTTATAATGTTTCAGTACGCTCATTGGCCGATTGGAACGGGCTGGGCGCAAATCTTTCGGTGCGCGAAGGCCAATATTTGCTGATACCTGTTGCGACCCAAACCCGGGTTGCATCGGCCGCGACAACAAACGTTCCGGGCACGTCATCAGCCACACCAACCCCGCCCAGTTCAACCAAACCGTTACCGGATGAAAAACCAACGGCCAAACCGGCCACCACAAAACCGGCATCACCCAATCTGGGGGCACAAGCCACGACCGCAAGCAACGCCAAGCTGCTTTATCCGGTGCAAGGCAACATCATCCGCGCCTATTCAAAGAAAAGCGACGGCATTGATATTGCCGCGCCCGCCGGCACACCGGTAAAAGCAGCCGCTAATGGCGTGGTTGCCGCCATCACACGCGACACCGAACAAGTGCCAATTCTGGTGATCCGCCATTCGGGCAACCTGCTGACAATTTACGCGAATGTGGCAAATATCAGCGTCAAAAAGGGTGATAAAATCAGTCGGGGCCAAGTGATAGCCAAGGTTCGCAAAGCCAACCCGTCATTCGTGCATTTCGAGGTTCGCAAGAATTTTGATAGCGTCGATCCGATGCCTTTTCTGCAATAAAGCGCTTTTTTGCGATTATATCTGGACGCCCTTACGCCCCGCCAGATCGGTGAAATATTGCCACGCAACCCGCCCGGATCTGCTCCCGCGGGTTGCGGCCCATTCAACGGCCTCGGCCTGCATGATTTGATCTGTAATTTCAATGCCATAGGCATCACACAGCTTGCGAACCATTTGAAAATAATCGTCTTGCGTGCAGGGATGAAAGCCCAACCAAAGCCCGAACCGGTCCGAAAGCGAGACCTTTTCCTCGACCGCCTCATTCGGGTTAATGGCTGATCCGCTTTCATTTTCGATCATATCACGCGGCATCAAATGGCGCCGGTTCGAGGTGGCATAAAACACCACATTCTGCGGCCGGCCAACCACACCGCCATCCAGCACCGCCTTTAGCGACTTGTAATGCTGATCATCATGCGAAAATGACAGGTCATCGCAAAACAGCAAAAACCGTTCATTACTATCGCGCAAAAGCGCCAGCAAACGGCCGATGGATGGTAAATCCTCGCGCTGCACCTCGACAATTTTCAGGTTCAGCCCCTGATCCAGAACCACGCCATGCACGGCCTTGACCAAGGATGATTTCCCCATGCCACGTGCGCCCCACAACAGGGCGTTATTGGCCGGCAATCCACGGGCAAAACGCAGGGTGTTTTCCAGCAGCGTATCGCGGGACCGGTCAATGCCGACCAGCAGATCAACATGGATCCGGCTGACTTTGGCCACAGGTTCCAAATGATCCGGTTCCACCTGCCAGACGAAAGCATCGGCGGCGTTGAAATCCGGTGCCATGGCGGCTGGCGGGCTGATCCGTTCCAGTGCCTGTGCAATCCGTATCAACGCCGCTTCAGTCATTTTTTGCCTGTTTCGTCATCATCAGGCGCGTCATAATAGCTTTCGTCCTCCTCCGGATGAAAATATTCAGAACCTTCTTCTTC
>DOHJ01000083.1:20665-25249 GCA_003535335.1 Paracoccaceae bacterium
GCCCGCAACTTGGCTTCGCGTTTCTTTTCAACCCGCGCCACCAACTGGATCGAGATTTCATAAAGACCATAAACCACCACAAACAAAATAGCCTGTGTAATTACATCAGGCGGGGTAACGATGGCGGCCAGCACCAAAATGGCGATAACCGCGTATTTGCGAACCGCCTTCAAGCCATGCGCGCTGACCAGACCCGCCTTGCCCATCAAGGTTAACAAAACCGGCAGCTGGAAACACAGGCCAAAGGCAATGATGAATTTAATCGTCAAGCGCAAATATTCCTGAACCGAGCCTTGGAAATCAATCGAGGATTGTTTTACCCCGTTGCCATCCATGCCAACCTGTTGAAATCCAAGAAAGAAATCATAGGCCAGCGGCATCACCACATAAAAAGCAAATGCCGCGCCCAAAAAGAACATCAAGGGAGATGAAATCAGGAAGGGTAGAAATGCGCCTTTTTCATTTTTATAAAGTCCGGGCGCAACAAAGCGCCACATCTGATAGGAAATAACCGGAAATGACAGGATCAGACCGCCAAATATCGAAATCGAAATCGCCACAAAGAAACCTTCTTGCAGCTTGATCAGGATCAGACCGCAACTATCCTGACCGCGATCAGCCAAGGCCGAACACAATGGATCGGTCAGGAAATTGAAAATCGGGTTCCAGATCGTGAAACAAATAATCATGCCAATGATAAACGCCGCGACCGATTTAATCAGCCGGTCCCGCAGCTCGCTCAGATGTTCAATCAGCGGCGCACTTGTGTCTTCAACCTCTTCGGTCATGATTTAGAACCTGTTTTTGGTTTTCGGGTTTTTGGTTTTGCAGCCGTTTTTGGTTTGGCTTTACTGGCCGGTTTTGTCTTTGGCTTGGTCGCCGGTTTTGCCCGAGCGGGTTTGGCGGCCGCTGTTTTTGCTGTTGCCGGCTTTTTGGCGGCAGGTTTTTCTGCTGTTTTACTTGCAGCAGGCTTTTTAGCCGCAGGCGTTTTGGTCCCGGCCTTTTTGGCGGTCGCTTTTCGCATTTTGTCGGCGGCGGCCGTGCGTTCTTTGACGGATGCTGATTTTTTGGCCTTTTTGGCCTCTTTTTCCAGCCTTGTTTTTTTATCCAACACCGATTCTGCCGGGTTCCAGTCCTCGAATTTGCTGGCCACATCATCCAGCGCATCCAGCCCGAGGTTTTTCTTGGAGGTCATGTTTTTCAGATCATCGGCAACATCCTTGACCCCGGTTTGATCGGCCGCATCATTCATGGCAGATTGAAAATCACGCGCCATCGCCTTGGCCTTGCCGGTAAAGCGGCCAAGGGTGCGAAACATTCCGGGCAAATCTTTTGGTCCCACCACAATCAGCGCCACAACGCCAATTACCAAGAGTTCGGTCCAACCGATGTCAAACATAGAAAATCCGCCTGTTTAAAAAATCCGGAACAGCAAAACGAGGCAATTAAACCTTGTCTTTGTCTTTTTCTTCTTCAGGGGTGATGTCTTTGGCAACTTCAGCTGTGTTTTCCAGCTCTTCCTTGCCGTCGCTCACGCCTTTTTTAAACGAGGTAATGCCTTTGCCCACTTCACCCATCAAAGACGAGATTTTGCCGCGTCCAAACAGAACCAGCACCACAACCGCAATTAAAAGAAGGCCCGGCAGGCCGATATTATTTAGCATTGTCTTCTCCTTAAGTCAGACGACCCGACTGGACGGGCACAGAAATTGATCGCTTTTATCTATGGCTTTAACGGCCAAGATCAAAGGGCAAATATGCCGCATCTGCCCAGTTTTTTCGCATTTTGCGCCGCCAAACTGTCAACTGACAGGTTTATGTCAGTTGTGCGTTGTGGGAAAAGGGTGAAATCAATAGATGATTCTGCCCGATAGGAAATGTGAAATGCGCCGAAATGACCGTTTGGTTAAACTGATCCAGATTTTAAGGGACGGCCAACTGCATCGGGCCCAGAACATGGCCAAGCGTCTGAATGTTTCGGTGCGCACAATTTACCGAGACATGGACCGGCTGATTGCAACGGGTGTACCGGTAGAGGGCGAACGCGGGCTGGGGTATATGATGACAGCTGCCATCACCCTGCCCCCGCTAAACCTGACCATGACCGAACTAGAAGCCTTTCATCTGGGCATGGATGCGGTGGCAAAATCACAGGACAACGAGCTGTCTGACGCGGCCAAATCATTAAGCGCCAAAGTTGATGTTGTGTTGCCCGAGGATCGCAATGCGGCCGCCTCGGGTTGGGTATTTCCGATTGCGGCCAGCGGCAAAGGTTTTGAATATATGCCGGTTTTGCGCGCGGCCATTCGGATGCAGCATAAGGTTTCGGTGGATTATAAAAATGATAGCGGCGAAATAACACAACGCACCATACGGCCCTTGCAGCTGGAATACTGGGGGCGGGTCTGGACCCTGATTTCATGGTGCGAATTACGCGAGGATTTCAGGGAGTTTCGGGTAGACCGGATGCTGGACGTGGCTGTGCTGGCCTCGCAATTTGGCAATGACGCGGGTAAAACCCTGTCTGATTATCTGCAAGAGTTGGGCGAATGAACGCCAGCGTTGGCTGTTTCAAATAAAAGTGATTTGCATTAATTGCGCACAGCCCCGTCACCGGTGACGATATATTTGAAACTGGTCAGCTGCTCGGCTCCGACCGGCCCGCGGGCGTGCATTTTACCCGTGGCAATGCCAATTTCGGCCCCCATGCCAAATTCGCCGCCATCGGCAAACTGGGTCGAGGCATTCTGCATCAAAATCGCACTGTCCAGCCTTTGGAAAAACCGGTCGGCTGCGGTTTGATCTTCGGTCATGATGGCGTCGGTGTGGTTTGAGCCATAGGTCCGGATATGGTCAATCGCCCCATCCAGATCATCGACCAGACGCGCGGCGATCACCATATCCAGATATTCATGGCCGAAATCATCGGGTTTGGCGGCTTTGCTCCCTTTCAGACCATCCCCTGCCCGCACCTCGACACCGGCTGCCATCAGATCATCAATTACCTGCTGGCCCAGCCCGACCGCTTGCCGGTGGATCAGCACACATTCAACCGCGCCACAAATGCCGGGGCGGCGGGTTTTGGCGTTCATCACCACGGATCTGGTTTTTTCAGGATCCGCGGCTGCATCGATGTAAATATGCACGATGCCTTCAAGATGGGCAAAAACCGGCACGCGGGCCTCGCGCTGCACCAGCCCGACCAGACCTTTACCTCCGCGCGGCACAATCACATCAATACTGTCGGTCATGGTCAGCATTTGCTGAACTGCGGCCCGATCGCGGGTTGGCACCTGCTGGATTGCGTGTTCTGGCAGGTTGGCCGCAACCAGACCCTGCACCAGACAGGCATGAATTGCACCGGAAGAATGAAAACTTTCCGAGCCACCGCGCAAGATTACCGCATTGCCCGATTTCAGACAAAGCGCACCGGCATCGGCCGTGACATTAGGCCGGCTTTCATAGATCACGCCGATCACCCCCAAAGGTGTGCGCACCCGCTTGATATTTAACCCCGATGGCATATCCCACTGGGCAATCACGCCGCCAACCGGGTCTTTTTGGGCGCCAACAGCACGCAGACCTTCGGCCATTGCCTGGATGCGGTTCTGATCCAGCATCAGCCGGTCCAGCAGCGCATCACTCAGGCCTTTGTCGCGACCGTAAGCCATGTCTTTTGCGTTGGCCTGCAGAATTTCGGCACGCTTGGCCCAGAGTGCATCAGCGGCGGAATTAAGCGCGGTTTCTTTGGCTTTGGCGCTGGCATGGGAAAGTTTGGCGGCGGCCGTTTTGGCGTGGTGGCCGATTTCGGACATCATTTCTGTGATCTGGGTTGTCATAACTTTTATGCCTCCGGCGGGGATATTTATGGAACAATAATACGGATTATAAAACCATATCATCGCGGTGGATCAGGGCCGATCTGGGTTTGTGGCCAAGGATTTTTTCTATTTCAGCCGATCGCTGTCCTTTGACGGCTTTGGCCTCGGGGCTTGAATAACGCGACAGGCCATAGCCGATTTGTGTGTTATCCGGGGCAAGAATAGTTAGCGGATCACCACGTTGAAAATCGCCAGTGACCTGCGTCACACCGGCCGGCAGCAGGGAATTCCCGGCTGTCAGCGCGCGGGCCGCGCCTAAATCGATTGTGACGCTGCCTTTTGGTTTCATCGCCCCGATCCAGCTTTTGCGCGCGGTTTGCGGATCATCTTGTGGCAAAAACCACGTGGCATTTGCCCCGTTTTGCAGCGCACTCAGGGCACGCAGCTCAAAGCCGTTGCAAATGGCCATGGCGCAGCCGGCCGCCATGGCGGTTTTAGCCGCCATCAATTTGGTTTTCATGCCACCCTTGGACAGGACCGATCCAGCATCGCCTGCCATGGCTTCCAGCTCGGGTGTGATTTTTTTGATCAGATCATAGCGCTTTGCAGCAGGGTTCTGCTGCGGATTTGCGCTGTAAAATCCGTCGATATCCGACAGCAGAACCAACTGGTCCGCCCCCACAGTTGCCGCCACCTGAGCGGCCAGCCTGTCATTGTCACCATAGCGGATTTCATCGGTGGCAATGGTGTCATTTTCATTGAC
>DOHJ01000083.1:25627-28743 GCA_003535335.1 Paracoccaceae bacterium
AATTCAGGTAACGGCGCCGATTGCGGCTGTCTTCCAGAGTGACCAGAATTTGCGCTGTGGTAATCTGATGTGGCGCAAAAGCATCCTCGTAAGCGCGCGCAAGGCGGATCTGGCCAACAGCCGCCGCGGCTTGGGATTGTTCCAGCGCCAACTCGGTTTCAGGCAGGCCCAGCACACCGCACCCAAGCGCGATCGAGCCTGAGGAAACCAGCACCACATCGGTGCCTTGGTCGCGCAGCCATGCCACATCTTTGACCAAGGATTGCAACCAGTCGTTGCGCAACGCACCGCTGCCACGATCCACCAGTAAGGCCGAGCCGATTTTAACCACCAGACGTTTGGCAGATCCTAAGGACGCCACGACCCCGCCTCCTCGTCAATTTCCTGATCGGTTTCCTGTTCTTTTTTAGCCCGAAGCCGGTCATCGGTGATTTCAGCCCGCACAGCGCGCAAAACATCAACCACGCCTTTGCGGCTCACCCCCGACATTTGCATCACGGGGCCGTCAACCGCTGCCAAAAGATCGGCGTATTTTTCACCCCTTTGCGCATCCGTTAGCGCATCGATCTTGTTCAGCACCGTCACCCGGGGTTTCTCGGCCAGATAGCCGCCGTATTTTTCCAGTTCGTTAATAATTACGCGGTAATCTTGCGCCACATCCTCCGAGGTGCCATCCACCAGATGCAACAGCACCGCGCAACGTTCAACATGGCCCAAAAACCGGTCACCAATGCCGCGACCCTCGGAAGCACCGGCGATTAGACCGGGAATATCGGCAATGACAAATTCGGCATTATCCACCCCGACCACGCCCAGATTAGGGTGCAGCGTGGTAAACGGGTAATCGGCGATTTTGGGCCGCGCGTTGGACGTGGCGGCCAGAAATGTGGATTTGCCGGCATTGGGCATGCCCAACAGGCCCGCATCGGCAATCAGTTTCAGGCGCAACCACAGGGTGCGCTCGACCCATTCCTGACCCGGATTGGCGCGGCGCGGTGCGCGGTTGGTGGGGGATTTGAAATGCAGGTTGCCAAAACCGCCATTGCCGCCCTTGGCCAACAAAACCCGCTGGCCGACCTCGGTGATATCGGCAATCACAGTTTCTTCGTCTTCGTCCAGAATTTCACAGCCCACAGGCAGGCGCAAAACGATATCGTCGCCATCATGGCCGGTGCGCTGCGAGCCCATGCCGGCCTGCCCGTTTTTGGCAAAGAAATGTTGCTGGTAACGAAAATCGATCAGCGTATTCAGCCCGTCAACGCCTTCGGCCCAGACATCACCGCCACGGCCGCCATCGCCGCCGTTGGGACCGCCAAATTCCACATGGGCTTCGCGCCGAAATGACACACAGCCACCGCCGCCGCCGCCCGAACGAATGTATACTTTGGCCAGATCAAGAAATTTCATCGGTTTTTGCCTTAAATTGGGATTTGGTTAGGCGATACGTGATATTTGGCGCGGGCTCAAGTCTGGCCGCACTTTCGCCCATGTCTGTGCCTGTTTGAACAAAACCGGATTTTTGCAAAATCCGCCCCGATGCCGGATTGTCGGTAAAATGATCTGCCTCGACAAATTCCAGCCCAAGATGCTTAAAACAATGGCTCAGCAAGCCGTGAAATGCTTCGCTGGCATAGCCCTTGCCCCAATAATCGGGATCAATTGCGTAGGCACAGCTTGCCGGGTTTCCGCCGATACCGACAAAGCCGATCAAATCAGCGCCCAAGTAAATGCCGGCACGAAATCCCAACCGGCCACAATACGGCGCGCGCTTCATCCAGATTTTAACGTCCTGCTCGGACCATGGCGATTTTAACGACATCATCATGCGGGCAACTTGCGGTTTGCCACCAAAGCCTTGCAGGCGTTTCCAATCACTATCGGCAAAATTCCTGATGGTCAGACACGGTGTTTTATATATATTTTCCACTGTATTATTCAGGCCTTATGACATCTTCTTAATGTAAGTCCATGTTTCCACATTAGCCCCGCGCGCCACCGAATGTGTTTCAGCGTCGCCAATATATTCAAAACCGGCATTGGTCAAAACGCGGGCCGATGCGGGGTTGTCCTGGAAAACCTCGGCAAAGATTGATTTTCGGCCTCTGGGGTTATGTGCCAGCAAGGCCTTTATTGCTTCGGACGCATAACCGGTGTTCCAAAATGCTGGTGCAATCCAGTAGCCGATTTCAGACTGGTTACCGTCAATATCAAGCAAACCAACCACACCCAACAATTCGGCGTGACCATGGGCATTTCCATCCAGCGCCCAAACGTCTTCGTTTCGATCATCTGCCGTTACGCGGGCGATATAGGCATCGGTGGTGCCCGGCGGCAATGGATGCGGAATTGATGTGGTTGAACGGGCAATGCGTTTATCACTTGCGTAAAGTTCGATCAAACCGGCGTCCGATTTTTGCAACGGGCGCAGGGTGAAACGCGGCGTTTCTATTACAAGTTGATTGGAAATTGACTCAAGTTTCATCATCTTAGCTCCGTTTAGAAAAACGAAAAGGACCGGTGTTTCCACCGATCCCTAAATTTTCTTAACCTTAAGGTTCGGCTTATTCAGCGGCCTCTGCTGTCGGCAGGACCGAAATAAATGTGCGGCGTTTAAGGCCTTTGTGGAAGGTGACATTACCTTCAACAGTTGCAAAGATCGTGTGATCACGGCCCATGCCAACACCTTCACCCGGGAACATTTTGGTTCCGCGTTGACGCAAGATGATGTTGCCGGGAATCACAGCTTCGCCGCCGTATTTTTTAACGCCAAGACGACGGCCCGCAGAGTCGCGACCGTTACGGGATGAACCGCCTGCTTTTTTATGTGCCATCTGTCATTACTCCTTTTCAGCAGCGAATTTGGCGGCTTGTTCCAGCCAGCCATCACGCTCAATACGGCCTTTGAATGACAGCTGGCCATCCATATAGGCTATTTCGTCTTTACCCCAAGCGGCGATCTGATCAAAGTGAAAAACACCATTGCTGTTCAATGTGCCTTCCAGTTTTGGACCAACGCCCGAGATTTTTTTCAAATCATCAGCCTTGCCGTCGCGGGCTTCGGTTAGCAAGTTGGCAGGTTTCGTGCCGGCATCAGCCACATCATCGGCTTTTGCGGC
>DOHJ01000083.1:29112-31012 GCA_003535335.1 Paracoccaceae bacterium
TTTGGCTGTGGATTGGGACGGCTTCGGGTTTACTTCGTCGCGTGCAGGCTTGTTGCTGGCAGGTTTCATTGCAGCAAGTGCAGCAGCGGAAACAGAGCCGGTACCGATTGCAGCTTTGACGCCGGATTTATCTGCACCTTTTTCAAGAATGTCGGTAATCCGAACCAAAGTCAGCTTTTGACGGTGGCCTTTTGTGCGTTGCGAGCCGTGCTTACGACGACGTTTTACGAAGTGAATTAGCTTTTCACCCTTGATCTGGTCGATCACATCAGCCTGAACAGCCGCATCTTTAACCATTGGTGCGCCAACGGTGGAGCCAACCATCAATACGTCGTTGAACTGGATTTTTTCGCCCGCATCAGCCGCAATCCGCTCAACCCGAAGCACGTCGCCCGATTGAACTTTGTATTGCTTGCCACCGGTTTTCATAACCGCAAACATATGTTATTCCTTCATTTTTCCGCGTTCTGTGGCCCCCGTAACGGGTGTTTTGCTATTGCTAGCGCCTTCAAACAGCGCGCCCTTTTGGGCGGCATTACATAAATTCCGGCAAGAGATACCTTGCCAAGATGCGCGCTTATCTGGGAAAAGCACCCTTAAGTCAAGCGGAATAAGTATGAGGATACGCTAAAATGCGCCTGTTTTTTCTGGGGTTTGTCCTAACCCTATCGGCCTGCGATATGGCGCATCTGGGAAACCCGGTGATGTGGCCCGCTATGGTGGTCGGAAATGCGGCCCAAAATGCAAGCTATAATGCGCGGCGAACCCGTGTTGAAGCCCATGTAAACGCACATCACGGCGACATATTGAACGAGATCGAAAATGGCGGCGGCCCTGCCCTAAGCCAAGGCATGGATCTGGCCCGCATTCCAAAACCGGACCAACCCGAAGTGTTGCGTATTTTAAAAAAAGACATTGCCAAATTCAGCCCCGACACCGATCAGGCCCGCGAGATGCTGGTGGTCTGGCTGATGATGCATGGCCGCTAATAGCTTACAAATCGGAGCCGCGTAAAAATTTGGCGGCCGACAACCCCAAAGCCTTGGAAACTCTTTTGAACACATGCGTATAGGCGGTAAATTGGGCCGTGTTTAAAATGCGCCCCGATTTGGTGTTGGAATACTCGATATAGGCCTGCAAATCAGCGTCTGAAAGCGGCCTGTAGGCCAGCGCTAAAAAGGCAAATAACCATTCGCGAATATCTTTGCGGGTCTCGGCCTCGTTTGCCCAGGTGCCTCGCAAAATATCCTCTTCGGTGATATCGCGCTGAAAGGCGCCGGCCTGAACCAGCCCCAGTGAAAATGCAAAACTGGCATTCAAAGCGCTGGACAGGTTTTGTTCGACCAGATCACCGGCCTTGACGAAATCACGCAGCATGGCCACGCGGGGCGAATTATCCTGCACCATTTGGCGAAACTGCGCGCGGCTGGCTTGTTCAATATCCTTGTCCATAAATGCCTGTCGGGCCGACAGTTCAAGGCGCACAATGCGCTGGCCCAGATCCGACCCCCAAAACGCAAGCATCGGACCAAGATCCCGACCTGCCAGCTCGACCTCCAGGAGCGGCACAAACGTATCCCAAATCCGGTCCGGATCATGAATGTCGCCAACCATCGACGCCCATTCATTCCCGCCGCGCCCTTGCAGCATTTGATCCCCCAACTTGCGCCCGTAAACCAAGCCCTCTTGGCGGATAATATCCATCACCTGCTTTAGCTGCATCGCCTTTAATAATGGCGCAAGCTCGGTGCTTTGCTGGGCCGGTGCGGCAAAAGCCAACGGGATCAACAGCAAAATCAGATAAATACGTTTTAGCAAAACCGGTCCTGACGGGTTGGAAAATGATCTGTAAATGGGTAACCATTATTGCGCCTATTTCAAGCATTTTACCGCATTGTGA
>DOHJ01000077.1:0-4416 GCA_003535335.1 Paracoccaceae bacterium
CCCCCAGTTTCGCAACATGCCGCCGACGGTCACACCGGGGCGTTTGTCAATCAGGGCCAAAGGCACCAACATGAATACTCCGGTCAGCAAATCAAAGCCCAGCAGGTAAAGCAGCACGAAACCTACGGGAAACAGCACTGCACCGGCCAGAGGTTGTCCGGTATTAACGTTAATCGTGATGGCAAAAACGGCCGCCAAGGCCAGAATAGCACCGGCCATATAGGACCGTATCAGGGTGTCTTTGGTTGACATGAATACTTTGGATTCGCCGGCGTCAACCATTTTGGTGACAAATTCCGGTGGTGCTAGATAAGCCATTTAGTAGTTTTCTTTTGTTCGCGCTTGGTTTGGTAATTTATGCAGCGGTAGAGATAAAGCTGCTGACATCCAGCAACACTCGCCCGTCTACAACTTTGATTTTATAGGTTTTCACGGCACCTTCATCGGCACCTTGGGCTTGGCCCGTGGCCAGATCAAACACCCAGTTATACATCGGGTCCGTAACCAGTTCGCCGTGCTGGATACCGTTTGACAACGGTCCCGCCTTGCCCGGTAGATATTCATCAACCGCATAAACCGCGTTTGAGGCGCTGCGGAATATCGCGATGTCACCATTTAGGGTTTTCACCACCCGCGCACCGCGCAGCGGAATATCGTCAACCGTGCCTATTTCAACGAAATTGCTCATTCTGCGGCCACCTTGGTAAAGTCTGCCATTGGTTTGAATTCGTGACTGTCCACACCTTGGCGCGCGCGTTCGGCCCATGGATCAACCTGATAGAATTTCTGCGAATAACGGAACCGTTCAGCCAAAGCCGCGCGGTTTTCCAGATCTTCGACCACCTGTTCCTTGATCCAGTCCAACCCGACCTTGGCAATCCATTTATGCGGGCGGTGCAGATATTGCGCACCCTCGCGGTAAAGCTGGTAAAAGGCGCAGGCGATTTCGATAACTTCTTCTTCGGTTGGCACCAGAACCAGAAACTGGGTTTCAAGCAGCTCAAGACCCGCCGCGCCGCCAACCAATATCTGATAGCCGGAATCAACGCAGATAATACCCATATCCTTGCAGGTGGATTCCGCACAGTTTCGCGGACAACCCGTCACGGCCAGCTTGTATTTATGCGGCGACCACGCGCCCCACATTGCCTCTTCCAGCTTAATGCCTAAACCGGTGCTATCCTGGGTACCAAAACGGCAATGATCGGTGCCAACGCAAGTTTTCACCGTACGCAAACCCTTGGCATAGGCCTGACCCGACATCATCCCGGCCTTGCCCAAATCATACCAGATGCCCGGCAGATCCTCTTTCTTGATGCCCAGCAAATCAATGCGTTGACCGCCTGTGACCTTGACGGTTGGCACGTTGAATTTATCGGCCACATCGGCAATCGCGCGCAATTCATTCGGTGTGGTAATGCCGCCCAACATGCGCGGAACCACGGAATAAGTGCCGTCTTTTTGAATATTGGCATGCACCCGTTCATTGATAAAACGGCTTTTGCCATCATCCACATAAACACCGGGCCAGGCGCAAACCATGTAGTAATTCAGCGCAGGCCGGCAAGTGGCGCAACCGCACGATGTTTTCCAGCCCAGCTCCTGCATCAATGCAGGGATTGATTGCAGCTCTTTGGTGATCAATAGTTTGCGCACTTCGTCATGGGACAGGTCGGTGCATTTGCAGACAGTCTCTTTTTCCGGCGCTTTAAAATCATCGCCCAATGTTACGCTAAGCAACTGACCAACCAGATCCAGACAAGAGCCGCAAGATGATCCTGCCTTGCTGGTATTTTTCACTGCATCCAGCGTGTGTGCGCCGGCATGGATCGCAGCGACCACCTGACCTTTGCAAATTCCGTTGCAACCACAGATTTCGGCATCATCCGGCAGGGCTGCAACCGCTGTTAAAGGGTCCATTGCCTCTCCTCCTTGGAAGGCAGGACCAAAAATCAGCGTATCGCGCATTTCGGAAATATCTTCGCCGGATTTCAGCAAATCAAAGAACCAGTTACCATCAGGGGTATCGCCATAAAGCACAATACCGATGATCCGGTTATCTTTCAGCACCAAGCGCTTGTACACGCCGCGGCTCGGGTCGCGAAACACAATTTCCTCGCGGTCTTCAGCCTCGGCGAAATCACCGGCCGAATATAGATCACAACCGGTAACTTTCAGCTTGGTCGCCACTTCTGGTGAAACAAATTTGGCGTCTTCATCAATCAATGTGCGGGCCAGAACCTTGGCCATATCATAAAGCGGCGCAACCAAACCGTAAATCGTGTTGTCATGTTCGACACATTCGCCAACCGCGTAAATATCAGGGTCCGATGTGTGCATGGCGTCATCAACGATGATGCCGCGCTCGACATGCAGACCGGAATCAACACCCAGCCGGGTTTCAGGCCGGATGCCAACGGCCATTACCACCAGATCAGCGCCTAAAACCTCGCCACTGTCCAGCACAACGGCCTCGGCATGGTCTTTGCCCAAAATCGCATTGGTCTGGGCGTTACAGATAATTCGAATGCCACGATCCTCTAGCGCCCGTTGCAGCAGGTATCCGGCAGCCGGATCCAGCTGGCGCTCCATCAGATGCCCGACCAGATGCAAAACCGTGACTTCCATGCCCTGACCTTGCAGCGCCGCAGCAGCCTCTAGCCCCAACAACCCGCCGCCAATCACTACGGCTTTGCCCTTGGGGTTTTTTGCAGCATCCAGCATGGCGTTGACATCGTTCAGATCACGAAACCCGACCACACCGGGTAAATCGTGGCCCTGCACAGGAATGAAAAATGCATTCGATCCGGTCGCAATAACCAGTTTGTCATATTCGGTAAAACCGCCCTTGCTAAACACCCGCTTTTGCTTGCGATCAATTTTAACCACAGCTTCATCAAACCGGCAGTTTACCCCGTTTTCACGATACCAATCCCCGTCATGAGTGATGATTTCCTCAAAGGTTTTATCACCGGCCAGCACTGGCGATAACATAATGCGGTTGTAATTCCCCCAAGGCTCAGCCCCGAACAGGGTGACATCATAGGCATCTGGCGCAAGGTCGAATATTTCTTCGAGCAGCTTGCCCGAGGCCATTCCCGAGCCGATAACAACAAGTTTCTTGGTCATAACGATTTCCTCCGTGGCAACCCTGGCTGGGCAAGAATCGATTAAATGTATCAATACGGCTTGCTTGCGTTGATGTATGTTGCTAATAAGTTTGCTTGTTGTTGCGTTTTTTGCAACGATGCATGAGAGGCTCTGATGCGACATCTTTTGGTGCTGAAATATATTGAAAAAATAGCAGAAACCGGCAGCTTGCGATCTGCCGCCGAGCATTTGAATATCACACCATCGGCCCTGAACCGGCGGATTTTGGGTATCGAAGAAGAGCTGGGGGTCGAGATATTCGAGCGTCACCCCTCGGGTTTGCGGCCCAATATTGCCGGTGAAATCCTGCTGAAACACATCCGCGACCAGTTTGCCGATATGGACCGGGTAAAATCGCGGATTGCCGATTTGTCCGGTATGCGGTCCGGTCATATTAACATTGCCACCACCCGCGAAATTGTGCCGTTTTTTTTGCCCAAGCTCATCAAGCAGCACCTGAACGAATTTCCAGCGGTCACATTTAGCGTTAACCTTCATGAGCGCGGCGATGCCGAAATCTCTCTGCTAGATAATACAAACGATATTGCTATCGTTTTTGAGCCGATCCATTTGAAGGAAATGCAAACAGTTTATTCAGGGCACCAACCGGTATTTTGTATCATGTCGGCCGATCACCCGCTTGCGGACAGGGAGCGTTTAAAGATTTATGACTGCACAGATTTTCCGCTACTGCTGCCCAAGGATCCAGAGGGCATCCGTCAAGTGCTTGATGCAACAGCGAATAAAATCGGGATTAGCTTAGAGCCCGCACTCGAATCAAACAGTCTGGATTTGCTGCGGTTGATGTCACAAGATAGCAAGGCGCTTAGCTTCAGTCTGGCTATCAATCACCGGCCAGAGTTGGAAAATGACCGGCTTGTCTCGGTTCCGCTTGATACAAAAGGCATTCAGGCAAGCCTGCTGGTAGCCGGGTATTTGCGGGGACGCACCTTGCCAGTTGCTGCTGCCAGATTTCTTGAAACCTTAAACAAAGAACTAACCATAAAATTTAATTGATGTTTGGCACAGGCCTGATTTGTTGCGAAAATACGGTTGCGTCATTTCAGGTTTATACAGCATTGAAAGTTTCCCGATAAATTCTATTACTATCACAACACCGACCAGAGATGAAATCATGCCAAAAATCGAAAACACTTCATTAACAAAATCACATGGCCGCAAAACCATTTCTGCGACCATGCGCCCGCGTGACTTGATGGGCGCAACCCCGCGTCTGAAAAACGCTTGGCAGGTGAAAGTCATTAC
>DOHJ01000077.1:4810-9024 GCA_003535335.1 Paracoccaceae bacterium
TGCAAGAGGGATTATGGCAGTTAGAAACAATTGACCTGCGCCCTTTTGGTGACGGCAAACACAAGAACGTCGATGACACACCGGCCGGCGGTGGGGCGGGAATGGTCTTGCGGGCTGATGTGGTGGGCAAGGCGTTGGAAAAAGCGCAGGTTGGCACGCCGGTGGACAAGGCCCGCTGGCCGGTCATCTACCTGTCTCCACGTGGCAAGCCGATGACGCAGGAAATGGTGCAGCGATTCGCCAAAGCGGATGGAATGACCCTGCTTTGCGGCCGATTTGAGGGCGTGGACGAGCGTGTGATCGAAGAATTCGACATTCAAGAGGTCAGTTTGGGGGATTTTGTGCTAACCGGCGGCGAGATTGCGGCGCAGGCCTTGATTGATGCAACTGTCCGTCTTATACCGCGCGTTCTGGGCAATCAGGCATCGACCGAGGAAGAATCGTTTTCCGATGGCTTGCTTGAACACCCGCAATACACAAGACCGGCCGTCTGGAAGGGCCGCGAGATACCGGAAATGCTTCTGTCCGGCCATCACGCGAATATCTCTGACTGGCGCCAAAAAATGGCCGAAAGGCTGACCAAGAAACGTCGACCCGATCTCTGGCGGGCTTATTGTGAGAAAAACAATAGGGACCCGAATGAAGACCAAGAGCAATAGGGACGCAGCAACACTTCGCGGGCAAACCGTGAGCAAAAACAAAGGAGCGTTTCAGATGAACCTGATCGCACAATTGGAAGCCGAGCAAATCGCGAAGCTTGCCAAAGAAATTCCGGATTTCAAAGCCGGTGACACCATCCGCGTTGGTTACAAAGTAACCGAGGGCACCCGTACCCGTGTGCAAAACTACGAGGGCGTTTGCATTGCCCGCAATAATGGGTCCGGCATTGCAGGATCATTTTGTGTGCGTAAAATTTCCTTTGGTGAGGGCGTAGAACGTGTGTTCCCGCTGCATTCCACCAACATCGAAAGCATCACAGTCGTCCGTCGTGGCCGGGTCCGTCGCGCTAAGCTGTACTATCTGCGTTCGCGTCGTGGTAAATCTGCACGGATTTCCGAAGACACCAATTACAAGCCCAAGAAATCCTAAGGAGTACGGAGATGAGAAAAGATATTCACCCCGACTACCACATGATCAAAGTCAAAATGACCGACGGATCAATTGTTGAAATGATGTCAACATACGGCACTGAAGGCGAACAGCTATCGCTTGAGGTTGACCCGTCTGTTCACCCTGCCTGGACAGGCGGCGGCACACGTTTGCTAGATACCGGTGGACGCGTTTCCAAATTCAAAAAGAAATACGAAGGTCTGGGTTTTTAAGCCAACTACCTTTTTTACGAAGAAAACCGCCGCCTTGGAAACAGGGCGGCGTTTTTTATTTTGGGTTGCGGTGGCCATCACAATATCGGCGAAACTCTGCTGTGGATCTTATTGCAAGCCTGATCTCGTTAAGCGTAATTATTGTTCTATAAATACCGAAACCAAACCTAGGGGAAATAACATACTATGATGCCTTATCCATGATACGCCGCAACGGTTTTAAGTGACGAAAACCCGTAAAGCGCTTCAAAACCCTTTTCACGTCCGTGACCCGATTTACCAACGCCACCAAACGGCAGTTCAACCCCACCACCAGCGCCGTAGTTATTAATAAAAACTTGCCCGGCCTTTAGCGCTTTGGCCATGCGCATTTGTCGCGCACCATCACGGGTCCAGACAGAAGCAACCAAACCAAATTCAGTGTTATTGGCGATTTCTATCGCCTCAGCCTCGTCTTTAAACGGGATCACCACTTGCACAGGGCCGAAAATCTCGCTTTGGGCCAGAACATGATCGGGCGCAACATCGGCAAATAAGGTCGGTAGCACATAATGACCCGCTTCAGGAGTGCCTTTTACAACACTGCCTTGCGCAGCAATTCGCAGGTTTTTTCCTTGGGCGATAAAACCCGATACGATCTCTTTTTGGCGAGCAGAAATCAGCGGACCAACATTTACGTCAGACATTGCCGTTCCTACCTTTAAGCTACTGTAACGATCGGCCATCCGCTCTAGCAGCTCATCATAAATGCCACGCTGGATCAGGACGCGCGATGATGCGGAACAGGTTTGGCCTGCGTTTTGAATGCATGCCCCGACCAAAAACGGCAGGGCCGCATCCAGATCGGCGTCATCAAACACCACCTGCGGGGATTTTCCGCCCAATTCCAGCGTTACGGGAATAACATTTTGTGCCGCAGCGGTTTGCACCAGTTTGCCAACCCCGACAGAACCGGTAAAGGAAATATGCTGGATTGCGCCATGACCCGAAAGCGCAGCCCCCGCCTCGTGACCCAAACCCGGCACGACATTTAACGCACCTGCCGGCAATCCGGCTTCGGCTGCCAGCGCGGCAAAGCCAAGGGCCGTTAAACATGCCTCTTCCGCCGGTTTCAAAACGCAAGCATTGCCCATAGCCAGCGCAGCCCCGACCGAGCGGCCGATGATTTGCATCGGATAATTCCACGGTACAATATGCCCCGTTACCCCGTGCGGTTCCCGCAGGGTGTAAACTGTGTAGCCCTCCATGTAGGGAATGGTTTCACCATGCACCTTATCCGCTGCGCCACCGTAAAATTCCATATAACGGGCCATGGCGATGGCATCATTTCTGGCTTGGCTCAGGGGCTTGCCAACATCGGCGGCTTCAATCTCGGCCAGTTCTTCAACGCGGGTCAAAATCAGCTGGCCAATGCGGGTAAGGATACGGCCCCGCTCCAGTGCCGTTGTTCGGCCCCACTCACCATCAAGCGCTGCTTGGGCAGCGTTAACCGCAGCATCGATATCTGCCGACTGACCGCGGGAAATTGTTGCCAAATGCTGGCCGGTTGATGGATTTTCCAGCATTAACATTTCGCCGCCAGCAGGTGATTTCCATTCGCCGCCAATGAACATTTTATCAGTGGGATACCAGATTTTATCGAGCATGTTATTTCTCCTGCCAGTCACGCGGAATTTGCGGGGCTGCGTTAAGTAATTGTTGGGTGTAGGCATGTTTCGGGTTTGTAAAAATCTGTTCGGTTTTTCCCTGTTCTACAATCTTTCCCGCTTGCATGACCAACACGCGATCGGTGATGGTTCGCACCACGGTCAAATCGTGGCTGATAAACAAATAAGACAGGCCAAGTCGGGTTTGCAAGTCGACCAACAGGTCCAAAATCTGGGCGCGAATTGAAACATCAAGGGCTGAAACCGCTTCGTCCAGCACAATCAGGTCAGGGTGTAGCACCAAGGCGCGGGCAATTGCGATGCGTTGGCGCTGCCCGCCGGAAAATTCATGGATGTAGCGATCCAGAGAATCCGCAGACATTCCGACATTATCCAAGGCATCTGCCAGATGTGCGCGCAGGTTATCGGGTGTTTTGGTTAGATGAAACGGTTCCATTAACAGCCGCTGAACCTTGTGGCGCGGATCAAAGCTGCCGTAGGGATCCTGAAATACCACCTGCACTTTTTTGCGCAAATGTTTTGACATCTTCCGACCTGCTAAAACAGATTCTCCGGCCAGCAGAATTTCACCGGATTGCAACGGCTCCAGACCTAAAATAGCCCGTGTTAGGGTCGATTTTCCACATCCGCTCTCGCCGACAAGGCCCAGACTTTCGCCGCGCATCAAATCGAAACTCACATTATTTACAGCGCGGTAAGCAGGGGGTCTGTGAAACAGTTTTGTGCGTGGCGAGGCGTATTCACGGGTGACGTTTCTAACTTGCAAGATCGGGGCATCCTGCGCTTCACTACCTCGCTGTGGCTGATGCGATGACGCCTTAAATAACTGTTTTGTGTAAGGGTGGCGCATGTGCTTGAATAGCTGCTCGGTCTGCCCTTGCTCGACTATTTCACCGCGACGCATCACCGCCACATAATCGGCCATTCCAGCCACCACCGCCAGATCATGGGTGATCAGCAACAGCGACATTTTTTCCTCATTTACCAATTCGCGCAGTAGATCCAGAATTTGCGCCTGCGTTGTTACATCCAGCGCCGTTGTCGGCTCGTCCGCGATCAACAGCTTGGGGCGCAAGGCAATTGCCATGGCGATGCAAACCCGCTGGCGTTGCCCGCCCGATAGTTCGTGAGGGTATTTTGTAGACGGGTATTTATCAGCGGGCAAACCGACCCGGTCAAGCATTTTTCGTGCAATTCTGCTGGCTTCGGATTTGTTTGATTTACC
>DOHJ01000077.1:9408-15709 GCA_003535335.1 Paracoccaceae bacterium
TCATCGGTTCTTGAAAAATCATGCCGATTTCATTGCCGCGCAGAGCGCAGATTTCTGTCTCTGAAAGGCTTAAAACATCATCCCCATCCACAAATATCCGGCCACGCGCCTCGCTGCCTTCCGGTAGCAGTTGCATCATTGCCAGTGCCGTCATTGATTTGCCTGATCCGCTTTCGCCTACCAGCCCAAAGATTTGTC
Source organism: Paracoccaceae bacterium (assembly GCA_003535335.1). Lineage (GTDB taxonomy): Bacteria > Pseudomonadota > Alphaproteobacteria > Rhodobacterales > Rhodobacteraceae > Profundibacter. The sequence goes on from DOHJ01000077.1 coordinate 9,607, forward strand.
CTTGATCGATATTAAAGCTGACATCTTTCAATATTTTTGTGCCGTTGATCGACAGGTTTAATGCGTTCAGGGAGATCATTCGCGCTGTCTCCTGATCCGTGGGTCAAACAAATCACGCAAGCCATCGCCCAGCAGGTTCAGCCCCAAAACCATCAGCACAATCGTAATACCGGGCAGAAAAGCCAGCATCGGATTGGTGTAAATAAAGGTTTGTGCATCGGCCAGCATCCGGCCCCAGCTGGGCGTCGGGGGTTGTGCGCCCAAGCCGACATATGACAGGCCGGCTTCGGCTAAAATACCCAGAGAAAACTGGATCGTGCCCTGCACAATCAACAGATTGGCGATGTTGGGCAGGATATGTTCTGCCGATATGCGAAACGCGCCTTTGCCAAAGGTGCGGGCGGCTAAAATGTAATCAAGCGTCCAGATGGACAAAGCCGCACCACGGGTGACACGGGCAAAAACCGGAATGTTGAAAATGCCGATTGCAAGGATTGCGTTGATTGCAGAGGGGCCAAAAACAGCAGTAATCAAAATGGCGATAACCAGTGAGGGAAAAGCAAAAACCAGATCATTGCCACGCATGATGATTTCATCAAGAAAACTGCCACGATTGGCGGCGGCCATCAGGCCAAGCGGCACGCCGATTCCGATGCCAATGCCAACCGCAACGATCGCAACCGCAATCGAGGTGCGTGCGCCAACCATCAACATCGACAACATATCGCGCCCCAGATGATCTGTTCCCAACCAGTATTTATCAGTGGCCGGCAGTAGTTTGTCAGGTATTGTCAGAATGCTAACATCGTGGGGCGTCCAGATAAAAGACAGCAAGACGGCGATCACAAAAATTGCCGTCAAAAACAGGCCAAGGATCAGTTGAACGGGCAATTTCATTAACTTTTCCTTAGGCGTGGATCAACCGCAGCATAGGCCAGATCCACAAGGAAGGTTACGATGATCACCGCAAAAACCAGCAACATCACCGCGCTTTCCACTACGATCAAGTCGCGCTGGGTGATGCTCTGGAAAATCAAACGGCCAAGGCCGGGCAGAAAGAATACATTTTCAATGATAATGGCACCGGCAAGCAGGAACGAAAACTGTAAACCGATAATTGTCAGCACCGGGATCATGGCATTTCGCAAGGCATGGCGGCGCAAGGCCTGAGAGCGGGTCAAACCCTTGGCGCGGGCCGTGCGGATGTAATCTTGTGTCAGGGTTTCCAGCAATGAAGAGCGCATGACGCGCGCTAAAATCGAGGCTTGGGGCAAAGCCAATGCAATGGCTGGCAAGGTCAGTGCCTTTAAACCGGCCAGCAATCCGTTTTCCCAACCCGGGAACCCCCCTGCCCCAAACCATTTTAAATTTATTGAAAAGACCAGCACCAATAACATGGCAAACCAGAAATTTGGCACAGCAATACCCATCTGGGTTGCGCCCATGATGCTGTAATCGCTAAATTTTCCGCGTCGGGATGCAGCAATCAAGCCTACCGGAAAGGCAATAATTATGGACAATAGCAATGCGATTATGGCCAGCGGTAATGAAACCCAGATCCGCTGCACAATCAGGTCAGAGACTGGCACGCGGTAGGTGTAGGATATTCCAAAATCACCGGTTAGCATGCCCGTTGCCCAGCTAAAATACCGCGCCCAAATGCTGCCGTTCAGGCCAAGCTCTTGACGAAGAGCTGAAACAGTTTCAGGTTCTGCATTCATGCCCAGCATATATGAAGCGGGATCGCCCGGGATTACCTCGACCACCGCAAAAACCACCACAGAAGCGGCAATCAGGCTGAGCGATAGCGATAAAATTCGGGCTGTTGCAAAACGGATCATGCGGGGCAGGTTAAAGCAATTTTCATTTAACTTGAAACCTAATTCATTGCCAGAGAGGGTGAATTATGACGCTCTTTGCCTCAATTGGGTCGCAAAGCGCTGTAGATAAGAGCTTTTTGAACCATCCCGGATCGGTGGATTAAATATTTGATCGGCAGGTGCACTTGAAAATAAATGCTCGCGTTGTTTTGAAAATTATATGGCTTAAAATCTCAAACTTCTTAAAATCTGATCTTCGCCGATCAATCATCCATCTTCAAAGCCGAGATAAACGCGCTTTGCGGAATTTCCACCTTGCCGAACTGGCGCATCTTTTTCTTACCCTTTTTCTGCTTCTCCAGCAATTTCTTCTTCCTCGAAGCATCGCCGCCGTAACATTTTGCCGTAACATCCTTGCGCATTGCCGACAGGGTTTCGCGGGCAATTACCCGACCACCAATTGCAGCTTGGATTGGAATTTTGAACATGTGACGGGGAATTAAATCTTTTAATTTTTCAACCATCGCACGCCCGCGCGCCTCGGCACGATCGTGATGCACCATGGTTGATAAGGCATCGACGGGTTCCTCATTAACCAGGATAGACATTTTCACCAGCCGGTCTTCGCGGTAACCTTCCAGCGCGTAGTCAAACGAGGCATAGCCCTTGGTCACCGATTTCAGCCGGTCATAAAAATCGAACACGACTTCGTTTAACGGCAGATCATAAACCACCATGGCACGCGATCCGGCATAGGTCAGATCCATCTGGATGCCGCGCCGATCATGGCACAGTTTCAGCACATCGCCCAGATATTCATCCGGCACTAAAATGGTGGCTTTGATGCGGGGCTCTTCCAAATGCTCAACCATCGACATATCGGGCATGTCGGCGGGGTTGTGCAGTTCGATCATCGATCCATCGCGCAGGTAGATGTGGTAAATCACGCTGGGCGCGGTGGTGATCAGATCGATATCGTATTCGCGTTCTAGCCGGTCGCGGATCACTTCAAGGTGTAGCAGGCCAAGGAAACCGCAACGAAAGCCAAAGCCCAGCGCCGCAGAGGTTTCCATTTCTGAACTGAAGGACGCGTCATTCAGCGAGAGTTTCGAGATCGCTTCGCGCAGATCTTCGAATTCGGCGTTATCAACAGGGAAAAGTCCGCAGAACACAACGGGTTGTGCAGGCTGGAACCCCGGCAAGGCTTCGACGCAGCCTTGTTTTTCATGGGTGACGGTATCGCCGACACGGGTATCGCGCACCTGTTTGATGCTGGCAGTCAGAAAACCCATTTCGCCGGGCCCGAGTTGGTCGATTGGCTCCATCTGCGGGCGGAAAACGCCGATGCGGTCCACTGGATAAACCGCATTGGTGTTCATCATGCGGATGCGGTCGCCCTTTTTCAACACACCGTCGATAATGCGAACCAGAACGATAACGCCCAGATAGGAATCATACCAGCTGTCGACCAGCATGGCCTTTAGCGGGGCGTCACGATCGCCTACCGGTGCGGGCAGGTGATTGACGATGGCCTCAAGGGTTTCGTGGATGCCTTGGCCGGTTTTGGCAGACACCAGGATAGCGCCCGAGGCATCAATGCCGATCACATCCTCGATCTGTTCAGCCACGCGGTCGGGCTCGCTTGCTGGCAGATCAATTTTGTTCAGGATCGGCACGATTTCATGGCCGGCCTCGATCGCCTGATAAACATTTGCCAGCGTCTGGGCCTCGACCCCTTGCGAGCTGTCGACCACCAGCAAGGAACCTTCGACCGCGCGCATGGAGCGGGACACCTCATAGGCAAAATCCACGTGGCCGGGGGTGTCCATCAGGTTTAGCACATAGGTTTCGCCATCATCGGCGTCATAATCAATGCGCACTGTGTTCGCCTTGATAGTGATGCCGCGTTCGCGCTCAATATCCATGGTATCCAGCAACTGCTGCTGCATATCGCGTTCCTTGACGGTGCCGGTTTCCTGAATCAGGCGGTCGGCCAAGGTGGATTTGCCGTGGTCAATATGCGCCACGATCGAGAAATTTCGGATTTTGCTAATATCGGTCATGGGTAGGGATATGATGGGGAATGGCTGGGGGGTCAATGGGGATTGGTATTATATGGTTTAGACGGTTGCCCGGAAACAAAAAAGGCGGGATTATTACCCGCCTTTTTAACAATATTCAGTCACGCGTCACTCTATTGCGTCAACTTCCTTGAACAATGCCCGAAACACTTTTTTAGCTTTACCGCGGTGTTTGACTTTGCGTGCCTGATCCAGATTGGTTTTGTAATCACCAACCAGCACCAGACCAACCATGCCAACCGAATAATGCGGGCTGCAGATGTAACCATAGGTGCCGTCAGCCGTGAAGGTGATTTCAAAATCAACATCCATCGGGCTATTCCAGCTTTCGGCTCCTTCTGGAATCATACCCTTTTTAGAGGCGGTATTATGGCCCGACTGGGTTGCTTCGAATTTCACAGTATCGCCGACAGCAACCTGAATTAAAGGTGGATCGAAAAAATCGGCCTGATCGGAAACGGCGGCGTCAAAAGTATACATTTTAACGATATGGGTTTCGGCCATTGCCGGTGCTGCAATCCCTGACAAAAGCAATGCAAGACCCAAGCCAAGACTGCGGCGTGATAAAGTGGATTTCATAAATTTAGCTCCTTACAAGCTGGCGGCAACAGTTAGAATGCCGTCTTTGGTTTCGTGGATATCAATATTAACGCCGTAGGTTTCCGCCAGTTCGGGCGAGGCTAAAATATCGGCCGGTTTACCCGAGGATATAATTTTACCCTGACGCATCAACACAACGTGGTCGGCAAAACGGGCCGCCAAATTCAGATCATGTAGTGCAACGATAGAAACAATGCCGCGGGCCTTGGTTTCGTCACGCACAATGCCCATAATTTCCAGCTGATGGCGCAAATCAAGCGCCGAAGTTGGCTCATCCAGCAAAAACATCGCCGGATCGCGCACAATAATCTGGGCGATTGAAACCATCTGTTGCTGGCCACCAGACAGATCGCCAACAAAGGCTTCCGACAGGTGCGAGATATTCAGCTTTTCCAGGGTTTGCGCCACGACAGTCACGTCTTCGTCACTAACCCGCCAACCGGCCAAATTTTTACGCGCCAGCAAAATCACATCAAACACCGTTAGCGCCGCATTCGAGCTAAAGGTTTGCGGCATGTAACAAACCTTGCGGTTCCAAGCCGAGCGACCGGTTTCTTCTTGGCTCTGGCCACCAACCGTTATGGCGTTACCATCGGTTTTCAGCAGCCCCGCGACACATTTAAAAAAGGTCGATTTACCGGTGGCATTTGGCCCAATCAGGGCGGTTAATTCGCCCGGCTTGAAACCATTGATGTTAATATCGTGCAGAACCGGCTTATTACTGCTGTAGGCAAAGTTCAGGTTTTTAATTTCCAAAGTCATCTTACCAGCTCCTTCTGCGAACGGCCAAAATCAGGCTGATAAAGAACGGAATACCGATCAGCGAGGTGATGATGCCGATAGGGTAAATCACGCCCGGTGTTATCGCTTTGCTTGCAATCGAGGTCAGCGACATGATCAGCGCACTGGCCATAGCCGAAAGCGGCAGGAAATAGCGTTGATCCTCGCCAACAATCATTCGGGCGATATGCGGACCAACCAGACCGACAAAGGCAACCACGCCAACAAAGGACACGGCAGTCGCGGCCAACAGGGAAATCCCGATCAGCATTTCAATACGCAAGCGTTTAACATTTACGCCCAGCGAGGCGGCTTTGTCATCGCCCATGCGCAACGCGGTCAAAGCCCAGTTGCGTTTCATGAAATACGGCACCGTCAGGGCCAAAATCACAAGACAGATCAGAATTTTCAGCCACGTGGCACGGGCAAGCGAGCCCATCATCCAAAACACGATCTGCGCCAGTTCATTCTCTGACGCGCCATATTGCATCATTGCCAGCATGGCGTTGAAGGTAAACATCATCGCAATCCCGACCAGAACCATGGTTTCCGAGGTCACACCGCGAATTTTGGTAAAGGCATAAAGGATAAACGAGGCCAGCAGGGACATCACAAACGCATTGGCGGTGATCAGGATTGTGCCGCTTCCGGGGATGAAATCCACCAGATTCATCCGGTAAACAATGCCCAGCGAGGCACCAAAGGCCGCAGCCGAAGAAATGCCCAATGTGAACGGATCAGCCAGCGGGTTGTTCAAAATGGTCTGCATTTCTGCACCGGCAACCCCCAACATGGCCCCAACCAAAACCGCCATAATCGCAA
>DOHJ01000244.1 GCA_003535335.1 Paracoccaceae bacterium
CGGATCATCTTCCGGAAATCGGGATTCCATCGGCCCCGGATCAGCGGCAATCCGGGCTGGCTGGCTGGCTACAGTTGCTAAATTTTCAGAGCGTGAGCGATTGATTTTAGGCACTTCTCTTTCAGCTGGATCCGCCATGCGTAACGCGCGAAACCCGTTTTTCTGCCCTAACTTGGCCCGTCCAACAATGCGCCCATCCACACCTTCCATCATGACATCTGTCAGGGCTGAGACCGGTATTGGCACCAGATCACCTGTTTTAAAATTTCTTGCCTCGTTCAACGGAACCATAGCCCGATAAAGAATTGCCGTTATTTCCCCGTGGCTTGCATAAACAGTCTGCCTTAAATCACTGCTCCAGTCTGATTGGGCTGGCTGCTTAGTCCCCGCCTTGACATTGCCAGCCGCTGGTAAGGCGATCAGTAAATCACCCTGCTTGGCCCCATCGGCAAAATCCAGCGTGGCCCGAAAGATACGGTATTCAATATCCTCAAGCCGCAACCCCAACAGGCGCGCGTTTTCAACTCTTTCGCCAAACTGAAATCCCGTTGCCCAGCTTTGCGCCGGACTGCCTTCTAGATTTATAGCAAAATCGTTTAAAGTCGCATTCAGCAAGGTTTCCAACATGGCAGCATCGGTGTTTGTCGGTCGCCGATCCGGTGCCTCGCGCCGGTTGACCTTGCCCATGGTTTGCACCTCGATCACAGCTGATAACATTTGAATATCGACAGAAACAATACCCATGGCCCCCATCGGACCTTGCAAAAGCAGCAACAGGTCATCCTCATTAACCGCTGAAATCAAACCGGCTTGATTCAGCAATTCCTCGGATATTTCCTGTGCTCGCAACGCCAAAGACAATTCATCTTGCGCCGCCTTTGCCAGCGCCAGACGAAGCGATTTTTGCGGAGTCATCCCCGCCCCATCGGCACGGTCACAGCCAGCACCGGCTTTTCGCTGCATTGTGGTCATTTCAGTCTGTTGGGTCATCGGGTATGCTCAATTTGGGTCAACCGTAAGCCAAGTTTTGAAATATTATGGTTTAAATTTAGTTTACGTTATGCATAAATCGGCAAAATCACCCGAAATGCGGCCCCGCCCTGCCCCGGAAGATAGGCAACACTGCCCCCCAGATTGCTCATAATCTCGCGGCAAATCGCCAAACCAAGCCCCGCGCCCCCCGCCGCACGCTGATCGCCAAGACGCGAAAATTTCTCGAAAATCAAAGGTTGGCTTTTGGTTGGGATACCGGCCCCATTGTCGATAAAATCAACCACGATTGTAACGTCTTTTTTCTGCACAAGGATTTTCAGTTCCGGCCCGTCAGCAACGCAATATTTTTCCGCGTTGGCAATCAGATTTATAAAGACCTGTGACAGCCGGTCAGCATCGGTCATCAATTCAATTTTCTCGGATGCCGGTTTGCGCCGAATTTTCAAACCCGCGTTATGACCGGCCATTTTCACCGACCGCTCAATCACGTCATGTAAGTTCACCGTCCGAATATCCAGCTGGGCCTCCCCGTTTTCCAGCACACTCAAATCCAGCAAATCATCCAGCAAACGGGTTAACCGAATGGTTTCATCGTGGATAATAGCGGCGTATTTTCTGCGCTCGCCAATCGGTATTTCATCAGTTTCACGCAGAATTTCGGAAAATGCCCGAATTGACGTCATCGGCGTGCGTAATTCGTGACTGATCTGGCTTAAAAACGCGTCTTTTTGCACCGATATTTCAGTCAGCTTTTCGTTCACCTCACGCAAGGCGCGCGCGCTGCATTCCAATTCCAGACTTTTATGCTCAAGCTGGCTGGAATACTCCATCATCTGCGCGGTTTCATCGGCAACTGCCAGCAAATCCTTGACCGAAACACTGGCCCCTCCAACAATCTGCGCCACCATTGCATGCGCGGTTGCCGCCCCGACAGAACCGGCCAGTTCACGTTCCAGCCGTTGCAGAAAATCCGGCGAGGTATCGGGCAAAAATCCGGCCTTGCCCTGCGATGTGGCGGCCAAAGTGAACAAATCCTGCGCCTGTTGTGCGCCAAGAATGCGCTGCGACATCACCAATAAATCTTCGGCCCCGGCGCTGTCTCCAACCCAGCCCTGCGCGCCCGGATTGTGATCGAACACATTGACAAATTGCGCACCTTGCAAGCGCTCTTGCGGCTTGGGGAAACTGCGCAAGGAAACCAGACAAAACGCGATTGAATTCAAGGCCAGGCTCCAGAACAATGCATGCAAAAGCGGATCCAGACCATTGACGCCAAATAATGCGTGCGGGCGCAACCAGTGCAGCCCCCACAGGCCATCGGCCAAAACAGCGGGGGGTAAAATAAAACTGCCGCCAAAACTGGGTAAAAACAAGGTATAAGCCCAAAGCACAAAACCGGCCAGCAAGCCCGCAACCGCCCCCGATTTGGTTGCACCACGCCAGAAAATTCCGCCTAAAATAGCTGGTAAAAACTGTGCCACCCCGACAAATGAAATCAGACCAATCGCGGCCAGCGCCGCACCACCGCCGGAAACCCGGTAATAGGCATAGCCCAGCCCCAAAATACCCGCGATTGAAATGCGCCGCGCGATCAATACAACCTGACGCACATCGCCAGAAACAGTGGCCCCTTGGCGCGCCACGCTTAACCAGATCGGCATCACGATATGATTTGAAACCATGGTCGACAGCGCAATCGCCGCAACAATCACCATCGAGGTGGCCGATGAGAACCCGCCCAGAAACGACAGCATCGCCAGCCCGTCATAGCCTTGCGATAACGGCAGGGTCAGCACGAACATATCCGGGTTTGAACCGGCGGGCAACAAATCCAGCCCGACCACAGCGATCGGCACCACAAACAGGCTCATTAAAAATAAATAGAGCGGAAATGCCCAGCTGGCCGTGGCCAAATGGCGTTCATCGGCGTTTTCCACCACCATGACCTGAAACATGCGCGGCAAGGTTAAAAATGCCACCGCAGACAAAAAGATCAGGCTGGCCCAGCGACCCGGCTTCAATTCCCATGTTGCAATGGATGAGGCATCTATGCGGGCTAAAATATCGCCGGCCCCGTCAGGAATGCCCCAAGGGACGAAAATGCCGACCGCAAGCAAGGGAGACAG
>DOHJ01000176.1 GCA_003535335.1 Paracoccaceae bacterium
TGCATGGGGATTGGGCGAAAATAGTCGCTCATTTAAAACTCTCCGGTTTGCTGTGATCAAATGCTTGGAACTGAGCGTGATTTTCGGGATTGCCAATAACAACCAAACGCTCTGCATTCAGCACTTCAGACAGCCAAATCGCAAGCTTTAAACCATCGACAACCCCGTTTGGTCCATCCACTGCGTCCAATATTATTTTCGAGGGAGCCCAAAGACTTAGTTGGCCTTGCTTAACACCCCAGTCCAGCTCGGTGCGACTATCAACCACCACAAGTTTTGGAAACTGGCTGGCCAGCATCCATGCGTTTTGCTCAATTTCCAACAGGTCAATCCGGCGCTGGCTCAATGCGTCTGCGGCTTGCTGACGGTTGTTCTTTGGCAGATCGGCGCAAAAAATCACAGGGGCGGCGTGTTGCTCGAACCGAGCAATCCACTGGCCAATATTGCCACCGGAAATTGCAACATTTTGCAAAAATACCACCAGTGGCCCTGCTTGGACATCCTTGGAACGCTCTTTTGAACCCGCATCACGCCCACGCACGATCTCGACCCCAAGCGCACCCGTGCCGCGATCCAGTTTTTCGATCCTGACAAAGACACGCAAGGCCTGAGGCTCGCGTAAAATCCTGTCTGCAATACGTTCGGCCAAGGTTTCCAGCAGGTTCAGGCGCCCGGCTTGCAGCTCTGCGCCAATTGCCTGGGTCAGGGTATCATATGACAGGATTCGATCCACGTCATCATCCAGCGGGCCTGACGGGGGGCCAACCTCGACCACCAGATCAAATTGCAGGCGCTGGGTGTTGCCGCGCTCGGCCTGAAATGCACCGATTTCAACCTCTTCAACATGACCGCGCACCGATATCCGGTCAGGAAAATCGCTGCCGCAGCTCGCTAAACTGCGCAGTTCAGGGTGCGAAAATGCTTGTTTTATCTCGGATGTCATTGGTTTTTCACCGTTAGATCAGGGCAATATTAAAACCCTGTCTAGCGGTAAAAATAGTGGCCATCAACACTTGCAGTACGTGTAAAAACACGCGACCAGCTCGGTCTTACAGTGTGATTATGATAATAGGCGGCCCCCATAGTCAGGTTTCGCGGCGCACCATCCAGCAATGCACGGGCAATTTTTCCCACATTGCGATAGGCTGCCGGCTCGTTCACAACCTCGGCTTTGCCATCACAGGTATATGAAAACTGGCACCGGTGTTTTTTACCTGTACCCTGATTGACCACGGCACAAACAGAATTTGGAAACTTGCGCGAATCCACCCGGTTCAAAATAACCTCGGCAACCGCAACTTGTCCTTTAACGCTTTCGCCGCGCGCTTCGAAATACAAGGCTTCGGTCAGACACAGCCACTCGGCCCCGCCGGTTGCGGCTGGCTGGCTCGCAACCCATTTGCGCGTATAGCTGATGCTCGGGATTGTGCGGTCTTGCCCGCGAGGTTTGGGGCGCAAGCTGGTGGTCGGGGCAGATGTAAGGACACGCATCCGCTCGATCCCGACCAGATTTAAAGCGCGGGTTTCTTCGACCAAAAGGCTCACAAGCCGTGGACCTATATTATCACTACTGTCTGCATCCGGAGTGTTTGATGTGCTCAAGCGCACTTGCAACGTGGGTTTTCCCGCTGGTTGCGCAACTGCATTTACGGCTTGAATTTCAGCGGTCTGCGGACGTGGTACCGGCTTGGAAACCTGCACCATCGTATAAATCACTGGCGCGTAAATCACCGCTGGATTGGCAGCTGGTGGTCTAAATGACGTTTCATCATCCCACACAACCTTGGCCTGTGGCAGTAACGCATTCACATATAAATTGGCAGTGGGTGCGGTCATAGAAAAAATAATGTCCGCTTTTTCAGCCTTGCTCTGGCTGTTTACGGCCAATGCTGCAAACCCCAGAATTGCAAGCCCGAACACGGCACTCGCGAACCGCAGAAATTGCCAGTTCAAATATTTATTTTGCAGAGTATTTTTTAGAGTATTTTGCAGCATTCTTAACAATATTCCATATTGATCCCGCTCGCGCAAAGATCAAACCCCAAGCATAAACACTGGATATGATACAATAAGTTCCCGTTTGAGTCCAGCAGGCCTGATGTTATGCCAACCCGCAGCATGATAAAAACCGCATTTCGAACCTGATCTTAATTAAAAAGATCAAATTCAAGCTGTTACATATTGTTTTATAAGGATAATTTTTTAAATCTCTATTTTCCGGCAATGACCAGCTGAGCAGCAGCCAATCGGGCAACGGGAACCCGAAAAGGGGAACAGGAAACATAATCATATCCCGCATTTCGGCAAAACTCGATAGATTCGGGGTTGCCGCCATGCTCGCCACATATCGACAGCACCAGATCCGGCTGCACCGCGCGGCCACGTTGGGCACCAATGCTTAAAAGATCGCCCACACCTTCGGTATCCAGCATGTGAAACGGGTCTTCCGGATAAACCCCCAACTGCACATAATTCGACATAAACCGGCCCGCATCATCACGTGACAAACCATAGGTCATCTGGGTTAGATCATTGGTGCCGAAACTTAAAAAAGCTGCATTTTGTGCAATATCACCAGCGCGCAATGCGGCCCTCGGGGTTTCAACCATCACCCCCAAACGATAATCAAAATCCTGCCCTTGCTCAACCCGCACAGCAGCTGCAACCGCATCAACCCGGGATTTGATCAGCTCGACCTCCCGAGAAGCACTGATAAGCGGCAGCATAATTTCAGGCACCACGGTATTGCCCTTGCCACGGGCCAGAATCGTCGCCTCGAAAATGGCACGGGCCTGCATGTCATAGATTTCCGGCACAGTAATGCCCAACCGCACCCCGCGCATGCCCAGCATCGGGTTATATTCACGCAAAGCATCCACCCGACGGATTACATCCGAAACCGGCAAATCCAGCGCTTCGGCCAATTCGCGTTGACCCTCGCGGGTGGACGGCAGAAATTCATGCAATGGCGGATCCAGCAGGCGGATACACACCGGTTTTCCCTGCATGATTTCAAACAGCTCAAAAAAATCGGCCCGCTGCATCGGCAAGAGTTGCTGAAGGGCTTCCATGCGGTCCTTGGCTGAATCCGAGAAAATCATTTCGCGCATCACAGTCAAGCGATCCTGCTCAAAAAACATGTGCTCGGTCCGGCACAGACCGATGCCTTGGGCATTAAATTTTCGCGCCAAACGGGCATCATTCGGGGTGTCGGCATTTGCACGCACCCCGATATCGCAAACCTCGGCGGCCCAATCCATCAGCGCGGCGAACGATCCGTCAAGCGCGGGTTCCAGCATATTAGTTGCACCGGCCAGCGCCTGACCCAAGGTGCCATCAATCGTAATCACATCGCCTTCTTTAAAGACACGACCATTTCCAGCTGTCAGGCTGTTTTTACGCCGGTCAATAACCATATCCATTGCCCCTACCACACAGGGCAAACCCAGCCCGCGGGCAATCACAGCCGCATGGCTGCTTACCCCGCCGCGAATGGTTAATACACCAACCGAGGCGTGCATGCCGCGCACATCTTCCGGCGTGGTTTCATTGCGCACCAAAATGCACGGCTCGTCGCGCGCCGCACTGGCCTGTGCCGCGTTCGAGCTGAATACAATCTTGCCGCTGGCCGCACCGGGGCTGGCCGCGATTGCCTGCTGGAACACATCGCGCTCGCCGTCCGGGTCAATCTGGTGGTGCAAAAGTTCGCTCAGGGCGCGCGGCTCAATCCGCATCAAGGCCTCGTTGCGGGTGATTATTTTATCATTGGCAAGCGCCACGGCAATGCGCACGGCCGCACGTGATCGGCGCGCAATGCGCACTGCATCCAAAATATGCAGCGTTTTGTTTGAAATGGCAAATTCAAGCTGCATTTCCTCGCGCAGGCGCGTTCTGCACAAATCACCAAAGTTCAACAATTCGGCGAACACATCCGGCAAAGCATCTTGCAGGCAAGCCCCGCGTTTGTCTTTGCAAAGAAACAACACATCATGGCCCTCGTGTAACGCATCGCGCCCTTGGGATTGGCATCTGTACCGACCAATGATTTTCTGCTGACCTGTAGCGGCATCAACAAAATGGATCACACCAGAGCCGCTTTTGCCCTTGCCAACCCCCAGCGCCATTTCCTGCACAATCAGGCCCAAACCGGCATCGACCGGGGCGCCTTTGGCCTGACGTAACAGCCGCGCGCTGGTGCCTTCCCAAGCCCGCGCCATCGAGCGTAAAACACCAGATAACTGATGCGCCGGATCTTGTGGAAATTGTTGATCCGTTTCATCGGTGTAGTTGTGCAAAGCCGATTTTAACGCCTCATTTGTAGGCTTGGCAGGCAATTCAAACATATCCGGATCCAGCCGCGCAACATGCACGGCATAAGCCTGAATGAACCGCAAATAAATTGCATTTGCCGTTTCCTCACCCAGATCTTTGGCCATATTCCGGTGGCGCAGATCATTCATGCCGATGTTTAAGATTGAACTGGGGCCACCCCAATCGGGATCTTCGGAACTGGGGCGCACACTAACAAGACCCGAGGCGAAACTTGCCATCATTTGGTCGGTGTGATCCGGTTCTCTTGCGGCAATCGCATGCACCGTTTCAAAGGAAATTGCCAAGGTTTTGGGCACCGGCATTTTCAGGCGCAGCAGGCGTTGCAAGCATTTGGCGCGCCCGCCGTGGGTGTTGGTGGCAATTTGGGCAGACGGGGTGATTTGCGTAAATGTTTGGTTTGGCACGCGGATTTCTTTCTGTAAGTTATTTACAGCATAGCGCGTGTTGGGCCAGAGGCAAAAAGATTCTATGCCTGCGGCGCGGATATTTTTGGAACAATAATAAGGCTAGCCTTCCAGTTTGGACAGATCCGCCACGGTGCTACAGGTTTTTCGGATTTGGCTGAGCAGATTTAGGCGGTTGCGGCGGACAGTTGAATTATCTGTGTTGACCTGAACGCCCTCAAAAAACGCGTCAATTGGCGCGCGCAAGGTTGCCATGGCGGACATGGCGGCGGCGAAATCCTCGGTTTGCAGGGCCGGGGTGATTTGTGCTTCTGCGGCTTCCAACACCTTGAACAAATCGCGTTCCGCATCGGTTTCGGCGAATTTGATATCGGCCCCGTAAGAATATTCAACGCCGTCTTTCTTCTCTTCGGCCGGTAAAATGTTAGTGGCGCGTTTGAAGCCTTGCAGCAGGTTCGCACC
>DOHJ01000248.1:0-342 GCA_003535335.1 Paracoccaceae bacterium
AAGGCGGCGGGCTTGGTATGGGTGGTGGCGGTGGCGGTGCCATGACGGGGCGTTCAGCTGCATCTGCGCTTAGCAAACTAACCTGGATTTTGGCGATTGCGTTTATTACAACCTCAATCATCATGACAATCATTGCGGCCCAAAATTCAGCCGGATCCAGCGTGCTGGACCGGTTGGGCGTTCAAGCGCCGATAACAGACACCACACCGACAGCACCGGGCGCTGACGATTTGCTGCCACCGGCTGCGGGTGACGGCAGCATCACACCTCCGCCTGCCGACTAGGTTAAATATCCACCACACTTAGAGTCACGATTTTCTTCGCAACATCATGTTGTGGTAT
>DOHJ01000248.1:703-3497 GCA_003535335.1 Paracoccaceae bacterium
TTGCCAAATCTGTCCGAATCTACTATATCTCAAATCCCGTGATGATGCGGTTTTTTGAACTGCGTTTTGCTGCATAATTATAATAATCTCACGGGGGCGTCTGCCAAATGGCACGGTTTATTTTCATTACTGGTGGTGTGGTTTCCTCATTGGGCAAGGGGCTGTCTTCGGCTGCATTGGGTGCGCTCTTGCAGGCCCGCGGCTATACTGTGCGCCTGCGCAAACTGGACCCCTATCTAAATGTTGATCCCGGCACCATGTCACCGTTTGAACATGGCGAAGTATTCGTCACCGATGACGGGGCCGAAACCGATCTGGACCTTGGCCATTATGAACGTTTCACCGGCGTTTCGGCCCGCAACACCGATTCTGTATCTTCGGGCCGGATTTATTCCAACGTGCTGGAAAAGGAACGCCGCGGCGATTATCTGGGAAAAACCATTCAGGTGATCCCGCATGTGACCAACGAAATCAAAGACTTCATTTCAATCGGCGAAGACGAGGTCGATTTCATGCTGTGTGAAATCGGCGGCACGGTTGGCGATATCGAAGCCTTGCCATTCTTTGAAGCAATCCGGCAGTTTTCGCAGGACAAACCACGCGGCCAATGCGTTTTCATGCATCTGACCCTGCTTCCGTATCTGACCGCCGCCGGCGAGCTAAAGACCAAACCGACCCAGCACAGCGTCAAGGAACTGCGCTCGATCGGCATTGCGCCCGACGTGCTGGTTTGCCGCTCTGAACACCCGATCCCCGACACGGAACGCGCCAAAATCGGGCTGTTTTGCAACGTGCGCACCGAAAATGTGATCGCGGCTTATGATCTAAAATCGATCTACGAGGCCCCGATCGCCTATCACCGCGAAGGGCTGGACACCGCCGTGCTGAACGCCTTTGGCATCACCGACGCCCCTGCCCCCGAAATGGCGATTTGGGATGATGTTGCCGACCGGACATTCAACGCCGAGGGCGAAGTGAAAATTGCCATCGTCGGCAAATACACCCAGCTGGGCGATGCCTATAAATCCATCGCCGAGGCCCTGACCCACGGCGGTATGGCCAACCGGACCAAGGTTAAGATTGAATGGGTAGAGGCCGATATTTTTGATACCGAAGACCCGTCGCCGCGCCTGCAAGGTTTTCACGCCATTCTTGTGCCCGGAGGTTTTGGCGAGCGCGGGTCCGAGGGCAAAATCAAGGCCGCCGAATTTGCCCGCACCCATAAAGTGCCCTATCTGGGTATTTGTCTGGGCATGCAAATGGCCGTGATCGAGGCGGCGCGCAATCTGGCCGGAATTGCCGATGCCGGGTCTGAAGAATTTGACCACGAAACCGATAGCCGCCGTTTTACCCCCGTGGTTTATCACCTGAAGGAATGGGTGCAGGGCAGCCACACCGTAGCGCGCAAAGTTGGTGACGACAAAGGCGGCACCATGCGGTTGGGGGCTTATACGGCGAAATTGGCCAAAGGGTCAAAAGTGGCTGAAATATACGGCAGCACCACGATTGAAGAACGCCACCGCCACCGCTACGAGGTCGATACAAAATACCGCGCCCAACTAGAGGCCACCGGTTTGAAATTTTCCGGCATGTCGCCCGATGGCCGTTTGCCTGAAATCATTGAATGGCCGGATCATCCGTGGTTTATCGGCGTGCAATTCCACCCCGAATTAAAATCAAAACCGTTTGATCCGCATCCGCTATTTGCCAGCTTTATCAAAGCGGCGATCGAAACATCGCGACTGGTTTAGGGGTACAAATACATGTTTGCCGATTTTCTAAAACGCCTGACCGCCCCCGCCCCTGATCAACTGGCCGATGATGACGCCCGCCTTGCGCTGGGTGCGCTATTGGTGCGGGTGGCCAAATCGGACGAACATTACGACGATATCGAGGCCATGCGCATCGAACAGATTTTGGGGCAACGTTACGGCATCAATTCGGCCGAGGCCGGCCAGCTGCGCAGCCAATGCGAGGAGCTGGAATTTCAAGCCCCCGACACCGTGCGTTTCACCCGCTCGATCAAGGATTGCGTACCCCATGAGGACCGCATCGGCGTGGTTGAAGATCTCTGGTCCGTGGTGCTGGCCGACGGTGTGCGCGATGCGGATGAAAACTCATTACTGCGGCTGGTGGCCAATTTGCTGGGCGTTTCCGACGTGCAAAGCGCCACGGCCCGCCAAAAGGTGCAGGCCCAGCAATAATTCCACTCCGCGTTGACGAACCGGCCAAAACCCGACAAACTGCTTTTGAACAACGCAAAAGCAACCATGACCAAACAACAAAACCTGCACCACGCCAAAAAGCGCCAACGCCAGAGCAGCAACCTTGAGCGCATTGATCTGCTGATCCGCAATGCCAAGGCCCTCTGGTTTGCCATGCTGGCCACGCTGGTTTTTGCCTCTATCACCCTGTTTGGCATTAATGACATTGATTTTTTCGGCCTTGATCGCAACACCCGATTGCCGCTGATCGGCGTCTCGGTGCCGGTGACCTATTTCTTTGCCGCCGGTGCGGCGTTTACCTGCGCGATCTATGTTTATTTCCAGCTTTACCTGATCCGGCTCTGGCACGAATTGGGCCGCGCTGCCCCGCGCCATGGTGCCAGCAGCCTAAGCCGCGCGGTGCATCCGTGGCTGGTTTCTGACACCATAATCCAGCTGCGAAATCGCCTGCGCAAAGATAACAGCGCCCAAAAACAGCCATTAAACTGGATCGGAAATCTGTCAACCTTGCTGCTGGCTTGGGCTTTTGGCCCCATAGTATCGGCTTATTTCTGGTGGCGCTCGATGCC
>DOHJ01000183.1:0-3050 GCA_003535335.1 Paracoccaceae bacterium
CCCTCGTGCTCTACAAAAACCTGGGTTTTGTGTTTTAGGCGACGAAAGGCAGAGGCATGGACAATCCTGTCGCGGTCGCGTCCGAAACAGGAACGAAACGCGCTTTCGGTTTCGGCAAACAGCCGCCCCCGGCTTGCAAGCGGATCAGATGCATATGGTGCTAACATGGCTTTGCCTGTTGTTGCCTCGGTCAATCGTGCTTATATTAGGTCTCAGGACAAATTGAAACGCAGCATTGGTGTAGCTATGGATTTAAATCTCCCCCCCAAAGTGACACAGCGGGCCTTTGCCCGGCTGGCTGAAATCGACGCAAGTGCCGCCGGAAAGGTGCTGCGGGTTGCGGTCGAGGGTGGCGGTTGTTCGGGGTTTCAATATGATATTACTCTGGATGAAATAAAAGACGATGATCTGGTGCTGGAAGGGGCCGGGCAAAAGGTGGTGATCGATAAGGTTTCACTGCCGTTTCTGGCCGATGCGACAATCGATTTTTCCGATGAATTAATCGGCGCGCGCTTTGTTATCGACAATCCGAACGCCACCAGTGGTTGTGGCTGTGGTACATCATTTTCCATTTAAGTGACCTTGCGGCACTATTATGACACACAAATGATAGTATTCCCCGTTATCTTACCCCCAAGATACCTTGTTTAATGCTGAAAATACGGTAAATAGGGTTTAATAATAATCAGCCTATATGGGTAACCCAAAGTAGGCATGGGAAATGTGGGCGAATTCCGAGTGTTTATTGCTGGTTCATCTCTGTTGATCAGGTTTTGCGCAGGATGCGTGATTGGCTCCTCGTTTGTTTGGGTGAGCCATGACTAAAGACGTCGAAGAAGAATACGAAGTCCATGTTTTTGCCACGACCGATGAAGACGGCTATTCCGATGGCTTGGAGCCGGAGCACGTCGAAGAAGAAAATCCGGAACCGGTCGAAAAACCCAAAAGTTCGGGCCTGATCCGCATTGCCTTGTTCGGGGTGGTTCTGGTTCTGTCAATTTTCCTGATCCACAGGGTCTGGGGCACGCAGATTGCCCGCTATTATTTAAACGAGCCATCCCCAGAAGCGCAATTTGCCCCGATTGACCCGTTGGTTTATTCCGAGGTCGTCGACAGCTGGAGCGTTGCTTTCAATGATTTGCAAAGCAGTTTAAGCCGGCAAAAAACCGCAATCACAAAAATGGATGCCTCCAAAGCCAAGATCGACGTGCTGGAAAAAGTGCTGGGCTTGACCAAAGATGCAATTGCTGAAGCCACGAAATCCCAAGCAGATGCGAAAACCAAACTGGCGTCCGCCGAAAAAACCTTTGTTGAGCTGGCTAATTCCGATTTACCAGCCCAGCTGAAAGACGCAAAAACCCGTGTTTCGGCCAATCAGGAGCAGTTGCGCGTCAGTACGGCGCGGCTAAAGCAGGCCAGTAGCGAATTTACAAAAATCGAAAAAACCGTCGAACAATTGGGCCGCGCAACCGAGGCTGCGATTGCGGCGATGCAAGCCAGCGAAGCGGCGGCGGCGGCGGCCAATTCTGCGGGCAAGATGATTGCCGAGGCTGAAGGCGAGGAATCTGAAAACTCGTCCCTGTTGGCCCGATTGACATTTAATTTGTTCAGCGAAAGCCAGCCGCAAATCAGCGGAGCAGAGCGGGCCGTTGAGGCGGCATCAAATGCGCTTGCGACCGGCGAGGCCCAGCTTGTCGAGTTTTCCGAAATCGAGGCCGATCGTGAAGACGAGTTTAACCGGGTTAATGCCGCACTGACCCAAGCCAAAGCCGATCAGACGCGGTTGAAAAAACTGGTAAATTCGCTGGCCGCAAATCGAACCGCCGCTGAAAAGGCATTGAAAACGGCCCAAATCGCCAACGTGGCTGCAATTGACGCACTGGATGAAAAGAAGCTGGTGAACCAGCAAGCGATTAGTAAGCTGGCAACCGCGCGTGCTGCATTCAAAGCCGCCAAAGCCGAAGCCAAGGCAGCCGCGACCGAGGTTAGCAAAATGCAGGCGCAATTTGACGTTGCCGCCACAGAGCTAAGCGCGCTGAGAAAACGCCGTGCGCGGCGCAGTGCGATTGTTCTGGCCGAGGTGAATTCACGTTTTGCCGATGATTTGCGCGGAAAAATCGGCATATCTGCCACCACGGACCCCACCAGCGACCGTTTTGCGCTGTCATCCGAGGTGCTGTTTCAATCGGGCAATGCCAAATTGGGCAAGGCCGGAATGAAAGAGCTGGATCAAACCGCAGCGGTGTTAAAACAGGTGATGAAAACCATTCCTGATGACGTTAACTGGATCTTGCGTGTCGATGGCCACACGGATGCCAAGCGCCTGTCTGCGAACAGCCCGTTTGGGGACAACTGGCAGCTCAGTCAGGCCCGCGCGCTGGCGGTGGTGAAATACCTGATCTCTAAACACGGCATTTCACCCAGCCATCTGGCCGCCAACGGATTTGGTCAATATCAGCCAATTCGCGCCGGTAAAACCGTGGCGGATCTGGCGATTAACCGACGCATCGAGCTGTTTTTGACGCCGAAATAGCGCGCGTTTAAAGCGGCCAAAACACCAAAATTGCCGGAATGCTAACCGCAACCACCAGCACCTCGAGCGGCAGTCCCATGCGCCAGTAATCGCCAAAGGAATAACCGCCCGGACCTAAAATCAGGGTGTTGTTTTTATGGCCAATCGGCGTCAGAAACGCACAGGATGCCGCCACGGCCACCGCCATCAGGAACGGGTCGGGGTTAACGCCCAGCTCTTGTGCCATTTTGATGCCGATCGGGGCGGCAACGATGGTGGTGGCGGTGTTGTTTAGAACATCCGACAGGCTCATGGTGACGATCATCAGGATGGTCAGGATCGCCCAAGGGGCCATGCCAGCGGTCAGATCAATCAGCCAGCCGGCAATCAATTCGGTGCCGCCGGAGGTTTCAAGCGCCGATCCCAGCGGGATCATCGAGCCAAGCAGCACCACGACGGGCCATGAAATATGTGTGTAAATTTCGCTGATTGGCAGGATTTTGGTCAGGATAAAACCGATTACCACCAACCCCAGCGC
>DOHJ01000183.1:3419-3630 GCA_003535335.1 Paracoccaceae bacterium
ACGGCGGCGGCAAACATGCCGATGGCCAACCAGACTTTTTTATCGTCAGTCACGGCCAGCCCACGATCGGCCAGCGGCAAACAGCCCAGCCATTTGGAAATCTCGTCGCCGCGTTCCTGTGGCACCAAAAGCAGCAAGATATCACCGGTCTGCACCACCGTTTTGCGCACCTGTTTGCTAATGCGCTGCCCCTGACGTGAAATTCCCATCA
>DOHJ01000011.1:0-761 GCA_003535335.1 Paracoccaceae bacterium
ACGGTTTGACCTGCGGAAATGCTGAAATCGGGGTAGGCGATGATGTTGTTGCCTGAAGAAATGTGCAGACCCTGCACCGATATATCGGCCTTGCCCTTTAACGGCTCTGCCGCCTGTCCGGTTCCCGACAGCAGGTTTGGCTGCCCCGCCTCCAGCGCCAGCAGATCGCGGGCCACGGCCAGCGCGGCGGCACGGTCATGCCAAGCGACCGCCACATCGCGCATGGGTTGGAAATAGGCCGGCGCAAGCATCAGCAAAAACACCCCTTGGCCCACGGTTAACGGTGTGGCGTAGGCCCCGAACCTTATGTCGCCCAGCAGCGAAAATCCGACATAAACCGCCACCATTGCCACGCCCAAAGCTGCAAACAGCTCCAGCACAGCCGAGGACATAAATGCAATGCGCAACACGGCCATGGTGCGGTGGCGCAAGGCATCAGCGCGTTCTTGAAAGCCGTCCAGCATGGCTTTGCCCGCATTCAGCAGGCGGATATCAACCAAGGCCTGCAAACGCTCTTGTAGCAATTCGTTCAGGCTGGATATTTCATCCATCTGGCGTTCGCTGGTTTCCTGCGCGGCCATGCCGACCAGCGCCATGAACATCGGGATCAAAGGCCCTGCCACCATGAATATCACGGCCACCACCCACGATTGGCTGGCGGCCACGATCAGCAGGATAACCGGCACCACAAGGGTTCGCAAATAGGCCGGTTGGTAGCGGATCAGATAGGGGCGTATGGCGTCCAGTTTTTCAGCCGCAAG
>DOHJ01000011.1:1112-7878 GCA_003535335.1 Paracoccaceae bacterium
GCGAGGTATCAAGCGGCGAGCGGCGGCAAACCGACCGGATCAGTTTTTGACGTTCTTGGGCCAACACCTTGCTGGTGGCGAGTGTCACAAGTTTGTCAGACCAAAGATCCAGCCCCGCACGCATTAGGCCAATCAGCACAAAAACCGTGGCCACCAGAACGGGCTGCATGGCACTGGACTGACCGGCCACCAGCGCCGCAAACAGCCACGCCACAACTGCGGCCTGAGCGATCCATAACAAGGCAGATGCCACAGAGACCATTCCGGAAAACCTCAGTTTGGAATGCACCGAAGCTGTGGCCTGAGCCAACCATTTTTTTGGGGTGATTTCGGATTGAGTTTCAGGCAGGGTGCAGGTCTCCGTGATGATAGATTCCAAGGGATTGTCAAGTTAGCGGCGTTTGGTCCCGAGCATCGATGCTGACCGCGACCAAACGCCGGAATTTAGCCCGTTCTATGGCCTAAAGGTTGCGAAGCCAATCCATAACCGCAGGTCGCACAGATTGATCGCCATTGTCACGGGCCTGATCAATCACCTTTTTGACCTCGTCCAGATTGGTTTTCCTCAAAAGGCTTTTGACCGGCCCAACCGAGGACGGCCGCATTGACAGGCTACGCAAACCCATGGCGGCAAAGCAGATGGCCTCAACAGGGCGGCCCGCGTCTTCGCCACAAAACGACACCGGTGTGCCCGATTGCACGCAGCGCTGAACGATTTGTTCGATCATGCTTAGAAAGCTGACATTCAGGCAATCATAGCGTTTGCGCACCAGTTCATTTTCACGATCAGCTGCAAAAAAGAACTGTTTCAAATCATTGCCGCCGATTGAAATAAAGCCCACATCATCAAAGAATTTTTGCGGTGCAAATGTCAGCGACGGGGTTTCCAGCATGGCACCGGATGTAATGCGTTTTGGAACAACATGACCCAGATTTTTTTCACGTTCGATTTCCTTTTGCAAATAATTATGGGCGGCATAATATTCTTCGGACTGGGCAATAAACGGGAACATCACAGACAAGGGGCGGCCATTTGCCGCACGGATCAAGGCCTGAAGTTGCATGCGCAAAACCCCGGGCCGGTCCAGCCCCACCCGAATGGCGCGCCAGCCCATGGCCGGATTTGGCTCATCCGGGGTGCGCAAAAACGGCAGCACTTTATCCGAGCCGATATCAAGGGTGCGAAACACCACAGGTTTGCCATTTGCGGCCTCGATCACCCGACTGTATTGGGTAACCAGTTCCTTGCGTTTTGGCATCTGGCTTCGGATTAAAAACTGTAATTCGGTGCGAAACAGGCCAACCCCGTCTGCACCCGAATTTTCCAAAGACGGCAATTCGGCAATCAGGCCGGCGTTCATTGACAGGCTGATAATATGACCATCCAGCGTCTTGGCGGGTTTGTCGCGGATCCAGCTATAGCGCTCTTGCTCTTTTGCCAGCATGGCGATTTTATCTTTGAAGGCTGAAACCACGCTTTCGTCAGGGCGCAAATGCACAACGCCGCGTTCGCCGTCAATCATGATGTGATCACCGTTCAGGGCCTCGGTGGTGATGCGTTTTGCATGGATCACCAGCGGGATCGACAAGGCGCGGGCCACGATTGCTGCGTGGCTGCCGACGGATCCTTCCTCCAGCACAACGCCGCGCAAACTGCGACCATATTCCAGCAATTCTCCGGGGCCGATATTGCGCGCCACAAGCACCGGATTTGCGGGCATTTCGGCCCCTGTTTTACTGCCCTGTCCGGTCAAAATACGCAGCAGCCGGTTTGACAGGTCATCCAGATCATGCAGGCGTTCGCGCAGATAAGGGTCCGGCACCTGTTCCATGCGAGCGCGCGCGACGGACTGTTCTTTTTCAACAGCCGCCTCGGCAGATAGCCCACGCGCGATGTCTTCTTGCATCCGGCGCATCCAGCCCTTGGAATTGGCAAACATCCGGTAAGCTTCCAGCACCTGCATCTGTTCCTTGTCACCGCTGCCGGCTGTGGACAGCATGTCATCAACCGAGACCCGCAATTTATTCACCGCTTCTTGCAGCCGTGCCAGCTCGACGTGGGGATCATCGGCAATCGGGTTGGTCACCACCACGCGCGGTTCGTGCAAATAAACGTTGCCCTCTGCCGCGCCTTCCTGTGCCACACCACCGCGAAACAGCACTGGTTGGGTGTGGCGGGCCGACAATGCGGCACCTTCGCCAATAAATGCGCCCAATTCGGTCATTTCCGCCACCACCATGGCCACCACTTCCAGCGCGTATTCTTCGTCCTCGGTATAGCTGTGCGCCGCTTTGCATTGCACCACCAAAACGCCCAGTTGTTCACCCAGCCGCTGGATTGGAACGCCAATGAAGGACGGAAATATTTCTTCGCCGGTTTCGGGCATATAGCGAAAACCGGGCGCGGAGGGGGCATCATCGGTATTAATAACGCGGCCGGTTTTTGCCACGCGCCCGACTAAACCTTCGCCTAGACGCAGGCGGGTTTTGTGAACCGATTCAGGATTTAAACCTTCGGTCGCGCACAGCTCCAGAGTCTCGTCATCGCGAAATAAATAAATCGAGCAAACCTCGCAGCTCATTGAATTGGCAATGATCTGGGTGATACAGTCAAGCCGTTCCTGACCCTCGCTTTCCTGGGCAAGCGCTTCTCGTAAACGGCTCAGCAGGGAGCGGCTCTGGCTTTCACTGTTTTCGTTCATTTTTAAACCTCTGGGGGAATGGCACCCCGATGGTTGATCCTTTGGTTGGTTTTGTTGCTTACATAGTTGCACAGGTGCAGGTCGGGTTTTCAAGGGGAAATGCTGACGTATGGGCAATGGAAGTTGTAGAAGCTTTGCATTTTCCGGGTTGAGTTGCAGTTGGGAAGATTAAAAACACCACAGCGTAGAATGAATATGGGTCGTGATGTCCAACATCTGGTAAAAGGGTTAAGTGGGGCAGGGTGCTCCATTTAAACGAAGAAACATCCCTTTGTAAAATTCGTGTAAAAACCGTGTAAAATCCGTTTGATGGTGGCTAAATCGGCTTTGCCCATATCCGCTCATTCAAGGTGTGCGATAAACAAGGCTGTGATTTTCGCTAAATGGCGAGGGTGTTTATCCCGCCTTATCCAACTCGAAGGCGTCATGCAGCGCCTGCACGGCCAGTTCCATATATTTTCGATCCACCAGCACCGAAATCTTGATTTCAGAGGTGGTGATCACTTTGATATTGATGCCTTCTTTATGCAGCACCTCGAACATTTGCGCCGCAACGCCGGTGTGGCTGCGCATGCCAATACCAACCACCGAAACCTTGGCAACATCTTTGTCAATTATCAGATCACGGAAATTGATTTCGCCTGAGGATTTGATCTCGGCGATGGCACTTTCAGCCCGTGCCACATGATCAACGGGGCAGGAAAATGTCATATCCGTGCGCCCCTCTTCGGAAATATTTTGCACGATCATATCCACATTCACGCCCGCCTTGGAAAGCGGCACGAAAATGGCGGCGGCAATGCCGGGGCGGTCAGCGACCGAGATCAGGGTTATTTTGGCTTCATCGCGTTGACAAGCAACACCGGCGACTACGTTATCTTCCATAATTTCCTCCTCGTCACACACCAATGTGCCCGAATTTTCTGTTTGTTCTTCAAAACTGGAAAGCACCCGCAGCCTGACCTTGAAGCGCATGGCCAATTCAACCGAACGGGTTTGCAAGACCTTTGCGCCCAGCGACGCCAGCTCCAGCATTTCCTCAAAGGCGATTTTATCCAGCTTGCGGGCCTTGTCGGTGATGCGTGGATCCGTGGTGTAAACGCCGTCAACATCCGTATAAATATCGCAGCGCTCGGCCCCGAAAGCGGCGGTAAAGGCAACGGCGGTGGTATCGGAGCCACCACGGCCCAGCGTGGTAATGCGGCCCTCTTCGCTGATGCCTTGAAAACCGGCAACCACGGCCACCTTCATGCCTTCGGCAAATTTGGCGTTGATGTTTTCGGTTGAAATATCGTTAATGCGCGCGGCAGAGTGAACCGAAGTGGTTTGCACCGGCACCTGCCAGCCCTGCCAGCTGCGGGCCGGAACATCCATTGCATCCAAGGTCAGCGCCATCAGGCCAGCCGTGACATTTTCGCCCGATGATACCACAGCATCATATTCGCGCGCATCATAAATTGGCGCAGTTTCCTCGACCCAGCCAACCAGCTCGTTGGTTTTGCCCGACATGGCCGAAAGAATAACAATGACATCATAGCCTTTTGCGACCTCGACACCGATGCGTTTTGCAACACGTCTGATGCGGTCCATATTGGCCACCGAAGTGCCCCCGAATTTCATTACCAGCGTTGGCATTTGCTGCCCTTTATATTCTGTATCTTTCAATCTAGATCTGTTTACGGCGTGGGGGCTGTTAGGGCAAGCGGGATTGTTTTGTGATGACCGGTGGCCCAATTTGTCGCACCCTTAGCAGATGGAATCCTGAGCCTTGTAAGCGGATAGGTTTTTATCCTTTTCGTCCGCAAAGCAATCTTTGCAAAACGCCATTGTCTGGATCCGGTCCAGACGAAAATTACGAAAGTCATTTCGTTTTTCACACCACGCTGCCAACAGCCATATCGGGCTGCAAAATATTAAGGCCAGCGGGCGCAGGGTGCGCAATGAATTCCGGCTGGATTCGTCAATGTAATGGATGCGGATTTTTCGCCTGTTACGAATTGATTCGCGCAAGTCTGAAAAGCTGACGCTCCAAGGCAGCGTTGATTGGTTCGCAATGGAATACGTTGTGATTTGTTCCAGTTCCCCTTGTAGACTAGCAGGCAACACGGCCTGAATTTTGGCAAAGGCACTATCGGCTTTTTGGGCAAACCGCTGATCTGTCCAATGACGCACCATGCTAATCCCAAGGCCAATTGCCTCCAATTCTTCGGCATCAAAAGTCACCGGCGGCAGGTAGTATTGTTTGTCGATAATGTATCCCACACCCGCTTCGCCGCTGATAGGGGTGCCTGTATTCATTAAATCCTGAATGTCGCGGTAAACCGTGCGAGTTGATATTTCAAACTCTTCGGCGATACGCTCGGCCGTCACGGCGCGGCGCCGGCCACGGATAAAGTGAACGATCCTGATTAACCTGTCTGCACGCCTCATTACAATGATCCCTAATTGGCCCGAAATTAAAAAAGTATATTAACACAACTCTACTGACACCATGCTGTCAGTAGAGTTTTTTTATGTTGGGGTCTCAATCATTATTCAAAATGGAGAACACTGATGAAACGAACACCTGTCAATCCTTGGCCTTGGTCGCTGAAACTCGGCTATAATCAGGCCGAAATCATTGAACAAAGCAACAGGCAACTGATCTGCGCCGGGCAAACTGCGGTTGATGCCGGGGGCAATCCGCAGCACGATGGGGATATGCGCAAACAGATTATTCTTGCGCTTGATAACCTTGATGCTGTTCTGGGCGCTGCCGGTATGGGCCTTGCCAATGTCATTCGTCTGGCGATCGACACCACGGATGTGGATGGGGCCCTTAAAAACTTTGATATTTTAGGCGCACGATTTGGGTCAATCAAAGCAGCCCCTCCAATGACCTTGCTCGGTGTCAGGCGGCTTGCGATCCCCGGTCTTATGTTCGAAATCGAAGCCACCGCGGCCGATTGATTAAAGTCCCCGGCAGCTCGGGCTTTGACGCGCTAGCCGTGTCCGGGTTGTTGGGGGCGAAATTGCACTGTTTCCATTTACTTAATTCACCTTGCGGTTTGGCATAAACGGCAGCGGTAGCACCGGCACACCGTCTTCAATCAAATTTTTGGCCTCTTGCGGGTTTGCCTCGCCATAAATTGACCGCTCGGGCGCATTACCATCATGGATGGCACGCGCCTTGGCGGCAAATTCCATGCCGACATATTCGGATTTGGCCTCTACCTCGGATTTCAGTTTGGCAATGGCTTTTTCCGCGTCGGTTTGCGGTGCTAAATCGGTGGTTTTCTTTTCGACTTCGGGTTGTTTTCCCAGTTTGCGGGCAGGGCTAACACGCGGGGCCATGATTGTTTTTTCCACCGAAGTACTGGCGCAATTCGGGCAACTTATCATGCCTGCATCGTGCTGTTTGTCAAAAGCCGAAGACGACTGGAACCAGCTGTCAAAACTGTGATCGTTTTCGCATTTTAACGTGTACGAGATCATTTTACCGGCCTTTTATGCATGCGAATAAAGCTAAACAGTTCGGGTACAAAAGCAACGAATTAATTCAGCCCCTTAGCCGCTTCAGATCAAAATTGCGGATTAACGGGCCAAGTTCCGGCTCGCTAATCAGTTCGGCGGCTTTTTTCAGGCTGAACCATTTGCGTTTTCGCTGTCCGGCCTCCGGGAATTTTTTCAGCAGCCCTTTTACCTTGAACGGAAATACAGCAACCACAATTGGCAAATTGTCGCCTTTGGGCAGGCTTTTGGTGTACGAATAAATCCCCAGGCACAGATCCGAAACCTTGCCCTCGACCCCGGCCTCTTCATAGGCTTCGGTGGCCGCAGCGCGCGCCGGTGTTTCGCCATCCATCGGCCAGCCCTTTGGAATGATCCAGCGTTTGGAGCCGCGGCTGGTAATCAGCAAAATCTGGATTTTTCCATCCACAATTCGATAGCACAACGCCCCGAACTGGGTGCGCACATCATGCTTGTGGGATACATCAAGCCGCTGTGGCTTGTGTTTTATTTTGACTACACTGGTCACTTTTATTCGCCGCCGTTTGATACCTGTTACCCGCATTTAATAGCGT
>DOHJ01000001.1:0-647 GCA_003535335.1 Paracoccaceae bacterium
GTCATTCCAGAATAGCCACTCGTTTCTTTCTGCTGCTACCCTTACCCCCCGGACACGTGGGCCACCTTTGACAGCTTGAAACCACAATTCAAGTTCATAAAAAACCAAAGGAAACAACAAATGTTACGTAAATTACTTATGGCTGCGGTTGCAGCAACATCGTTCGCCCTGCCTGCTTTTGCAACAGATTCCACAATTGTAATCGAAGATGCCTATGCACGTTCGTCTATGAAAATGGCCAAAACCGGCGCTGCGTTTATGGTTATCAAAAACACCGGCACGGTTGATGATCGCATGATTTCTGCCACATCAGATGCCTCGAAACGGGTCGAGCTGCATACGCATGTTGAAAAAACGGTGGACGGTCAGACCTTCATGAAAATGGGTATTATGGAAGGTGGTTTTCCAGTTCCGGCAAATGGCGAAACTGTTTTAAAACGTGGCGGCATGCACGTTATGTTTATGGGGCTAACCGGCCCATTCGTGCATGGTGAAACCGTAAAAGCGACACTGGTTTTTGAAAAAGCCGGCGAGATCGAGGTTGAAATTCCGATTGATCTGGAAAGAAAACCGGCCAAAGACGAAATGATGATGCACAAGCATAAAGACGCCAATAATTAAAATATCAGGCGGGGCCACAAACCCCG
>DOHJ01000001.1:1007-6385 GCA_003535335.1 Paracoccaceae bacterium
CCAATAATGACCCGCCGCATATTATTTGTTTGCCTTGGCAATATTTGCCGTTCCCCCGCTGCCCAAGGCGTGTTTGCTGAATTAAGCAAAAATGCGGGTCTGGATTTGCAGATTGATAGTGCTGGAACGGGAAGCTGGCATATTGGCAATGCGCCTTACGGTCCGATGCAGGACGCGGCTGCTGTTCGCGGTTATGATCTATCCGGTTTGCGGGCGCGTGTGTTTGTTACGGATGATTTTTCAAACTTTGATCTGATCATCGGAATGGATGCGGATAATATCAACGATATGGAAAATTTGCGCCCCGCAGGCAACAAAACGCCTTTGCATCTATTTACCGACTACACCCGGTCCAGCGGGTCAAGCTATGTGCCGGACCCATATTATACTGGTGATTTTGAAGCAGCCTTGTCGCTGATAGAAGAAGCCAGCGCAGGTTTGGTCCGTCACCTACAATAATTTCGGGCCGTTCTACCAAAGGATTTGTACCGCTCCCAAAAAGCATCAGTGCTGCGTGTTTTAGTCATCCTAACATCTTGTGCTTTTTGCGGGTCTTTAAAAAATTTAGCTGCTTTTCTTTGATCGCTTTTTGTCAAAACCTTGTTTGCAACAACCTGAATGCAACTGCAAAGCTGGCGCGATACTGCCTTGCGGTCTGATTTCATGCAGGCGCGTTGGATTTTACCACCAGCGTAAACCGTGGTTGTGCTTGCCGGTATTGAAATTGCAGCAATGAATACTGCCATTATAATGTGTTTCATTTAGCTTGCCTCGTTTCATGCGGGTGCTCCCGTTATTGGATGTCTTCCCGTCTGATTATAGTTTTAGCAAATATGTCTTAATTAATCGACACTTTCAATCATTGTGATTGCAATCGGCAATCTTGTGTTAATCCAGCCGCACAAGGGGGCATTGATCGATCAATGCCTCTGCTTGTTGCCTTTGGCATAGGCGCGTAGCGTCCGTCATTACGGCGGCACTTGCAGCTGCTACACCTTTTTGCAGCGCAGCTGGCAATGCTTGGCCGGTCGATAATGCCAGCGTTAAGGCTCCGACAAAACTATCACCGGCACCAACTTTACTGCGAACCGCAACATCGGCCGCATTGGCGTGCCAGCATTGCCCGTTGCCGGCCAAAACCGAGCCTTTGGCACCAAGTGCTAAAATGATGACTTCCGCGACACCTTGTTTTACTTGGTGCCGGGCAAAGGCGGCCAATTCTGCAACCGTACCCATTTCTTTTCCCGCCAATTCTTCGGCCTCTGGCTTGTTCATGCGCAATAAATACGGGGGGTTTTCTGGATTTACCGTCAAATGCCTCAAGGCTTTACCAGATATATCCACGATCAGCTTGGCACCGCTACCGGCGATTTTTTGCATCAGTTGCGATGTGAAATCAACGGGTACACCGGGCGGGTTGCTACCGCTTAAAACGACATAACCATTTGCGGGCACTTCAGAATAAATTGCTTCAAGCGCCTGATTGGCCATGGCCAAATCCCATTTCGGGCCGGGCATGACAAAGCGGTATTGCTTGCCTGACTTGCGCTCGATAATTGCCATATTATGCCGGGTTTCCGCCGAGAGCATAAATGGATGAACGCGCATATTTTCTTTGGCCAGCAAAGCCAGAAAAATCTGCCCTGTATGCCCTCCGACTGCGACAAAGGCACCTGCATCGCCGCCAAGAATCCCGATTGCCCGCGCGACATTGACACCGCCACCGCCCGGGTCACGCAGGGGAGGATCACAACGATTTTTTTTACCGCTGCCTATTTTTTAGAAGATGTAGAAAAATCAACTGTGGGATTTAGCGTAATCGTAAGAATATTGGTTAAGGGCACATTTATTCCTTTAAGACAGTGTTTTATATTAAGGTTTCCAACCGGCAATTTATCCGAGATTACTTGCATATTATATCAAAATCCGAAATGCTTATCTGTAAAAGTAAAATCGACACCCAAAACCTACCACAGGGGGATTAAAATGAAAAAAATGCTGGCCATTACGGCCTTTGCAAGCATCAGTTCCGGTGCAGCATTGGCAGAAGAAGTTCTGCACGTTTATAATTGGTCAGATTACATCGCAGAAGATACTATCGCGCTGTTTGAAAACGCCACCGGCATCAAGGTGACCTATGATGTCTATGACAGCAATGAGATATTGGAGGCCAAGCTGCTGGCCGGCAATTCCGGCTATGATGTTGTGGTTCCCACGGCTGATTTCATGCAACGCCAGATCGCCGCCGGGGTTTATGCCGAACTGGATAAATCCAAATTACCAAATCTTAAACACATGGATCCGGCCTTAATGGCGGCCGCCGCGCAGTTTGATCCCGATAATGCGCATGGCACAATCCACATGTGGGGCACCACCGGGTTGGGCTATAATATCGATAAGGTTCAGGAACGCCTTG
Source organism: Paracoccaceae bacterium (assembly GCA_003535335.1). Classification (GTDB taxonomy): domain Bacteria; phylum Pseudomonadota; class Alphaproteobacteria; order Rhodobacterales; family Rhodobacteraceae; genus Profundibacter. Next base: position 3,424 of record DOHJ01000001.1, read on the forward strand.
GCGATGATGCGCCAACCGATAGTTGGGCCTTGCTGTTTGATCCCGCCAATGCAGAAAAATTGCAAGATTGCGGCATTGCATTACTGGATGCGCCAGTCGAGGTGCTGCCTGCTGCTATGAACTATCTGGGTTTAAATCCACAATCGACAAACAAGGACGATTTGGAAAAAGGCGCAGAGCTGGTAAATACGATCCGCCCATTCGTGCGATATTTCCATTCATCGCAATACATTTCTGATCTGGCCAATGGCGATATTTGCCTGACAATGGGTTGGTCGGGGGACGTATTTCAGGCCCGTGATCGCGCATCCGAGGCTGAAAACGGTGTCGAGGTGGGGTATTCCATTCCAAAAGAGGGCGCATTGCAGTGGTTCGATATGCTGGCCATTCCGGTTGACGCGCCAAACAAAGACGCCGCGCACAAGTTTATCAATTTCATGATGGACCCGCAAATCACCGCAAACAACACCAATTATGTGTGGTACGCAAATGCCAACCTTGCCTCATTTCTAATGGTTGATGCAGAAATCACCGGTGATTCGGGCATTTTTCCACCGGATGAGGTCAAGGCCAGATTATGGTCAGCTACAGTTTATAACAAAAAAACCGATCGCATCATGACACGGCTTTGGACCGGTATTAAAACCGGCCAATAAAGCAACCACCTTTCCCGTTTACGGTGTGAAACCGGACAGCGGGAAAGGTATTAAAATTCGGGGGAATGCGGTTGAGCGAGCCACAGAAAATTTCGGAAGGGGCCAAGCCGTGGATCAAGCAAAGTGAAACACCGTTTATCCGTATTTCGAACATAACCAAAAAATTTGCTGATTTCGTAGCAGTTGATAATATCTCGCTGGATATTTATCGCGAAGAACTGTTTTGCCTGCTGGGCGGTTCGGGCTGTGGCAAAACCACCCTGCTGCGGATGCTGGCCGGATTTGAAACCCCCAGCAGTGGCACAATTATAATTGATGGCCAAGACATGGCCAATGTCCCCGCCAACCTGCGCCCGACCAATATGATGTTTCAATCTTATGCCTTATTTCCGCATATGAGCGTTGAAAAAAATATCGGCTATGGATTGCGCCGTGGCGGTGTATCGGCCGCGGAAACCGCTGATCGGGTGGCGGAAATGATCAAGTTGGTGCAGCTTGACGGCTTTGGCGCGCGCAAACCAAATCAGCTGTCGGGCGGTCAACAACAACGCGTGGCGCTTGCAAGATCCTTGATCAAACGGCCAAAATTGTTGTTGCTGGATGAACCGCTGGGCGCGCTGGATAAAAAGCTGCGGGAAGAAACCCAGTTTGAATTGATCAACATTCAGGAAAAGCTGGGGGTGACATTCATTGTCGTGACCCACGATCAGGAAGAAGCAATGACATTGTCCAGCCGCATCGGCGTGATGGATCGTGGCCAATTGGCGCAAGTCGGCGAGCCGCGCGAGATATACGAATTTCCGCAAAGCCGGTTTGTGGCGGATTTCATCGGATCGGTTAATTTATTTGAAGGCCGGGTGATTGAAGACAGCGAAAGCCATGTGCGGGTTAGCTGTGAAAAAACAGGCTGTGAAATTAATGTTTCGCACGGAATTAGCTGCACGGAAAATCAGAAATTATGGGTTGCTGTAAGACCCGAAAAAATGACAGTTTCATTGCAGAGCCCGCAGCAGAATTACAACGTAATCAAGGGCGTGGTGGATGAGATTGCCTATCTGGGCAATCAATCGGTCTATCGTGTGCTGTTGAAAGACGGGCAATTTTTACGGGTGACACGCTCGAACCTGACGCGCCATGAAGACAACGCCATAAGCTGGGACGACGTTGTTTATCTAAGTTGGTCAGATGATGCAGGCGTGGTGCTGACCCGATGACCGTTCCAGCAGATCAAGGGGCAAAACCGGGCCTTGGTCAACGTCTGAACCGGCGCGTAAATCTACGCGCCCGCAGTTTCGTCATCGGGGTGCCGTTTTGGTGGCTGATTATTTTCTTTCTGCTGCCTTTTGCCGTCGTTCTTAAAATTTCGTTTTCCGAGGCAATCATTGCCCGACCGCCCTATTCGTCGCTGGTGCAATGGACGGGCGACGGGGTGTTGCAGATAAAATTGCATTTTTCAAACTATGCGTATTTGCTGGAAGACAGATTATATATTTCGGCCTACTGGTCCTCGATCAAAATTGCATTTTTTTCCACACTTATATCGCTGCTGATTGCCTATCCAATGGCCTATTACATGGCCAGATCCCCGCTGCGGCGACGCAATATTTTATTGCTATTGGTGGTGCTGCCGTTCTGGACATCGTTTTTACTGCGGGTTTATGCGTGGATCGGTATTTTAAAAACCAACGGTGTGCTGAACCATATCCTGCTGTCCACCGGTATTATTTCCGAACCGATCATCATGATGCAAACTGCATTTTCGGTCTACGTCGGCATCGTCTACACCTATCTGCCCTTCATGATCCTGCCGCTATTTTCAACATTGGTAAAACTGGACGGATCATTGCTTGAGGCCTCTTGCGATCTGGGTGCCGGCCCGACCAGCAGTTTTTTCCGCATTACCCTGCCGCTGTCGATGAACGGCATAATTGCCGGCTCAATGCTGGTTTTTATTCCGGTGATTGGCGAATTTGTGGTCCCTGCATTGCTGGGCGGACCAGATACCTTAATGATCGGCAGGGTGTTGTGGGATGAATTTTTCCGCAACCGCGATTGGCCGGTAGCATCTGCCGTTGCGGTTGTCATGCTGGTGTTGTTGCTAATCCCGATCATGCTGCTGCGTAACGCTCAATCGGCCAGTGCAGCCGCGGGGGCAAAGACATGAAACAGCGATCCTGGTTTTTGATAATTGCCACCACGCTGGGATTTGCATTTTTGTATTTACCCATCATTTCGCTGGTGATCTACAGCTTTAACAAAAGCAAACTGGTTACGGTTTGGGGCGGGTTTTCAACCAAATGGTATGG
>DOHJ01000107.1 GCA_003535335.1 Paracoccaceae bacterium
AAATGGTCGCGAGGTAAATTTAATGTTTAATCCTGAAACTGCTGCCATCCGTTTTGGTACTGGCCTATCCCCCAACATTGCGCCTCCTGGCAGTGTTAGCGATATTTTGGATCGCCTGTCGGAAACGGACAAAATGGCCGCACGGTTTCCGATTGACGGATTTCACATTATAACAAAAGCCACATCTGAAATTAAACGGCTGAATAAATTGCGGCGAAAAGAACCGGACCGTAGTCAAGAACTGCGCAAAAAAGTCCGTAAAATCAAGAAAAAAGCAAAGTACTGGCAACTGGATTGGTTGCAGGCAACTATCGCACGCGGAGTCTATACAGATGACGCAATGCGAGAGCGTCTGGTATTATTCTGGAAGGATCATTTCACCGCTCAAGGCAAGCAAGGCGTGATGAAACGCGCCATGTCAAGTTATGTAGAGGATGTGATTCGGCCCAATGTAACCGGTAAATTTGCCGATATGCTAAAGGCCGTGACGTTTCATCCGATGATGCTGTACTATCTTGATCAGGTTAAATCCGTTGGCCCCAATTCTGTGGTTGCAGTGAAAAAACCGGGCCGTGGCTTGAATGAAAATCTAGCGCGCGAAGTGTTGGAATTACACACATTGGGCGTTGATGGCGCTTACACTCAAAATGATGTCAGGGAACTGGCTAAATTGTTTGCCGGTTTGACCTATGAGCGCAAAGGCGGGTTTTCCTATGTGGCAAATATGGCCGAACCGGGGGCGGAAACGGTTTTGGGTAAATCCTATGGTGGAAATATTCAGGACCTGTTTCATGTCACTGATTTTTTAGATGATTTGGCGGTGCATCCCGATACAGCCCGCCACTTGGCAAAAAAACTGGTGGTGCACTTTGTTTCCGATCTGCCTGACCCCGAATTGGTGGATCATGTGACGGCAGCCTATCTGGCCAGCGGAGGTGATTTGATGCAGTCGTATCGCGCATTACTGGAACATCCCGCTGCATGGGTGATGCCGGCCACTAAAGTAAAACCACCGATTCAATTTATTATTTCATCAATCCGTGCATTGGGCGTGGCTGAGAAAACCCTGATGAAATCAAAACCCAAAGAGATCACCAATCTGGTCATTGCGCCTATGGGGTTGATGGGGCAATTGTGGGAAAATCCGATCGGGCCGGACGGCTGGCCCGAAGATGCAAACCATTGGATCTCGCCACAAGGTTTGGCCGCGCGCATTCAATGGGCAATGAGCGCACCACAACAAATACGCCGGGATCTGCCTGAGCCGCGTTCTTTTGTTCATACTGCACTTGGCAGTCGCGCCAGCCAGTCTTTGCAAGTTGCATCAGCCAGAGCTGAATCCAAATCTATTGGGGTTGGCCTGATTTTAGCCTCGCCTGAATTTCAGCGTAAATAAGGAGTTACAGATGATATTATCACGACGTAAATTCCTGCAACGGGCCGGCATATTGGGCTGCTCGGTTGCGGCCAGCCCGTTATTAACACAAATGAGTTTTGCTGCCATGCCATCGGATAACCGGCTGGTGGTTATCATTTTGCGCGGTGGCATGGATGGTCTGGATGTGGTGCAGCCTTATGGGGATCCGGAATTTTCAAAGCTTAGGCCAAACTTGAAATTTGGTGAAAAAAGCGGCGCAACCGATCTTGACGGTTTCTTTTCTCTAAATCGGGGATTGTCGGATTTGATGCCGCTTTGGCAAAAAGGCGAGCTGGGTTTTGCCCACGCGGTTTCGACCCCGTACCGTGATAAACGCAGCCATTTTGACGGGCAGGATTTGCTAGAAGCCGGTTTGGGCATGGATGGTATTGGGCAGGTGAATGACGGTTGGTTAAACCGGATGCTGCAAGTTATGCCCGACGTAGATGCGCGCACCGGTTTTGCAATCGGGCGCGAAGAAATGCTGGTGCTGGAAGGGGATATGCCGGTTTCAAACTGGTCTCCCGACACGCATCTTTCGCTTTCGGCCCGAACAAAACGTTTACTTGAAATGGTTTATCATGATGATGCATTATTTAATGCGTCTGTTTCAGAAGCATTTGATTTGGCTAGTGCGCTGGGCAAAGGCATGGCAGAAAATGTAGACCCAAAGTTGCTGCAACAGCAATTGATGGCGTCCCTAAAAGGCGGATCACATAAACGGGTGGCAAAATTTGCTGCAAACCGCTTGCTGGCCGATACCCGCGTGGCGGCGTTTTCGATTAATGGCTGGGATACCCACGACAATCAGGGCAAAACATTAAAAAGTGCCTTGACCAAATTGTCTGACAGCATTCTTATTCTAAAACAGGAATTGGGTGAAATTTGGGGTAAAACTGCGGTGTTGGCGGTAACCGAATTTGGCAGAACTGCACGTGAAAACGGCACTAAAGGCACAGACCATGGAACCGGAGGAGCAATGGTGATGGCCGGTGGCGCTATTTCCGGAGGTAAGGTATTTGGGAAATGGCCGGGATTGAAAGAGGCTGATTTATATCAAAACCGCGATCTGGCCCCGGCGATGGATGTGCGTGCTTATTGCGCCTCAGCCATGCAGGATTTATTTGGAATCGAGCAAACAATGCTGGAGGGCGCAATATTTCCAGGCCTTGATATGGCCGGTGTTTCGCGGATTATCTTGTAAAATTAACGCAGGATGATTGTTGTGGCGTTTGCCAGCATTGTTGGCTGTGTACCGGTATTCTGGCTAAAGGAAATTGCAAGCGCGATTGAAATTGAAACTGCGCCTGCCAGCAATACAACCCAGTCATTTTCGATATTTGCATGCTCGTCTTTTACGAATTGGATTAATAATTTAAGCACTGTACCTTCCCCTGATTGCAATCTTACAAGACCAGTTATTGCCTTGAATTAAGGCGGAACTAGGGAAAATACCGTGCAATTTTCCGGTTATTTGGGGTCTTGTTGCACAGATCATCGGCTGGTGTTGTCACGTTAACTGACTTGCTTTGAAAAAGCCAAGGTGCTGATATTCAAACGGGGCTGACCACGCAGGGCAAT
>DOHJ01000144.1:0-510 GCA_003535335.1 Paracoccaceae bacterium
AAAGCAGCCCGAAGGGCTTTCGGTTAGCTACCCATCCTCATAATCAGTCAATGGCGGGCAGGTGCAAACCAGATGCCGATCCCCGTACACATTATCCACCCGCCCTACCGGCGGCCAATATTTATCCACCTTAAAGGCTCCGGGGGGAAAACATCCCTGCTTGCGACTGTAGGGTCGATCCCAATCCGCCACCAGATCGTTAACCGTGTGCGGTGCATTTTTCAGCGGGTTATTTTCTGCATCCATCCTGCCGCTTTCCACCTCGGAAATTTCGGCCCTGATCGACAGCATTGCATCAATAAAGCGATCCAGTTCGGCCTTGGTTTCACTCTCGGTTGGTTCCACCATCAAGGTTCCTGCCACCGGCCAGCTCATGGTTGGGGCGTGAAAACCGCTATCTATCAAACGCTTGGCTATATCATCCACCGTAATTTGGGCGGTCTCCTCAAAGCGGCGCGTATCCAGAATACATTCATGCGCCACATGCCCGCCTTTGCCTTTAAACAACAC
>DOHJ01000144.1:884-1057 GCA_003535335.1 Paracoccaceae bacterium
GTGGCTTGGGTTAACCCTGTTCCGCCCATCATCAGCACATAGGCCCAGCTGATCACCAGAACCGAAGCAGAGCCAAACATTGCACCCGACACAGCCCCTTCGCCCCCCACCGGATTTCCCGGCAAAAACGGGGCCAAATGGGCTTTCACCCCGATCGGCCCCATGCCGGGACC
>DOHJ01000144.1:1441-4190 GCA_003535335.1 Paracoccaceae bacterium
CCGCCCAGTTCGCCCAGACTTGCAATGCCGACCATGGCGTTCAGATTGGCACCGTCAATATAAACCTGCCCGCCAAATTCATGGGTGATCTCGCAAATTTCGCGTACGGTTTTTTCAAACACGCCGTGGGTAGATGGATAGGTGATCATACACGCGGCCAGATTTTCACCGGCAGCCTCGGCTTTACTGCGAAAATCCTCGACATCAATATCACCATTTTCAGCCGATTTAACCACCACAACCTTCATCCCCGCCATCTGGGCACTGGCCGGATTGGTGCCGTGGGCTGAAACCGGTATCAGACAAACATTGCGCCCGCCTTCTCCATTGCTCTGGTGATAGGCATTTATGGTTAACAGCCCCGCATATTCACCTTGCGCGCCTGAATTGGGCTGCATCGACATCGCGTCATAACCAGTGATCAGGCAAAGCTTTTGACTTAGATCTTCGAGTAGTTCTGTAAAACCAACCACCTGATCAGCAGGGGCCAGCGGGTGGATATTGGCAAATTCGGGCCAGCTTAGCGGCATCATTTCAGCGGCAGAATTCAGCTTCATCGTGCAAGACCCCAGCGGGATCATCGCCCGATCCAGCGCCAGATCACGATCCGCAAGTCGGCGCATATACCGCATCATTTCGGTTTCGGCCCTGTTCATCTGAAACACCGGATGGGTCAGATAATCCGAGCTACGCTGCAAAGCATCAGGAATGCGGTATTCAACATGAATATCGTCATCGGTGTGTGTAATTCCAAAGGCATGCCAGAGCCGGACCAAGGTTTCGGAACGGGTGGTTTCATCCAGCGAAATCCCCAGTTTTGTTTTGCCGATTTTGCGCAAATTAATCTGTTGATCCACTGCGGCCTGCAAAATGACGCCCTGCAACGGACCCACATCAACCGTGATTGTGTCAAAAAAGTTTTTCGCCTCAATCGCAAAGCCCGCGTCCTCCAGCACACGCACCATTCGCACAGTTTTTCGATGAATACGCTGGGCGATTGCCTTTAGCCCCTTTGGCCCGTGAAACACTGCATAAAACCCTGCCATCACGGCCAGCAACGCCTGTGCCGTGCAAACATTCGAGGTGGCCTTTTCACGCCGGATATGTTGTTCGCGGGTTTGCAACGAAAGACGGTAGGCCGGGTCGCCATGACTGTCGATTGATACCCCGATAATGCGCCCGGGCATCGAGCGTTTCATCTTGTCTTTGCAGGCCATGTAGGCTGCGTGCGGCCCGCCATATCCCAGCGGAATACCAAAGCGCTGGGTTGAACCAACCGCAATATCGGCCCCCATTGCGCCCGGCTCTTTTAAAATAGTCAGCGCCATCGGATCGGCAATAACAATGCCAATCGCCTTGGCCTCGTGCAGCGCGGTGATTTCAGCGGTAAAATCGCGGATATGACCATACGTTCCGGGGTATTGAAACACAGCGCCGAACACAGCGCTTGCATCCAGATCATCCGGATTGCCGACAATCACCTGAATACCCAGCGGTTTGGCCCGGGTTTTGATCACTGAAATATTTTGCGGGTGACAATTTTCATCAACAAAAAATGCAATGGATTTGGATTTTGCCGACCGTAGCGCCATGGTCATGGCTTCGGCCGCGGCGGTTGCTTCGTCCAGCAAAGATGCGTTGGCAATTTCAAGACCAGTCAGGTCGGTGATCAAGGTCTGGAAATTCAACAACGCTTCCAGACGGCCTTGGGAAATTTCCGGCTGATAAGGTGTGTAGGCCGTGTACCAAGCCGGATTTTCCAAAATGTTTCGCTGGATCGCCGGCGGGGTGATTGATCCGTGATAACCCTGCCCGATCATGGTGGTGAACACCTTGTTTTTCTTGGCAATCTGGCGAATAAACCAGATCCATTCCCGCTCGGATTTGGGCTTGCCAAATTCCAGCGGCTGTTTCGTGCGGATACTGCTGGGCACCGTTTTATCGATAAGATCATCAAGGCTATCCACGCCTAAAACCTGCAACATTTCGGCCATTTCTTCGGGTGACGGGCCAATGTGGCGGCGGTTGGCAAAATCGTAAGGCAGGTAATCTGTGGGCGCAAAAGACATGTATTTCTCCAAAACAGAAATGACGCACCGCCGATATTTCGGGCGGCAATAATTTAGCCAATAAAGCGTTTGTAGGCAGCTTCGTCCATCATTTCGTCCATTTGCGACAGATCTGCGGGCTTCATTTTGAAAAACCATGCGTCCCCTTGGGCGTCGTCATTCACCTTGCCCGGCTCATCGGTCAGCATGGCGTTCACCTCGACGATTTCGCCATCAATCGGGGCTAGAATGTCGGATGCAGCCTTGACTGATTCAATCACCACAACCTCGTCATCTTTGGCGACTTCCTCATTGGTTTCGGGCAATTCGACAAACACCACATCGCCCATCTGTTCGGCGGCGTGTTCGGTAATTCCGACAACCACCAGATCGCCTTCAAGGCGCAGCCATTCGTGCTCTTCTGTAAATTTCATTTTCTATCTCCCTTTGGATTAACGTTTGTAGGTGGATGGCCGGAACGGCATATCAGCCACGGTTGCGGGCAATCGTTTTCCGCGCAATTCCGCGTAAATTGTGGTGCCGGTTTTGGCAAATTCTGTGGCAACATAACCCATCGACATCGGCCGCTGGATTGTCGGGCCAAACGCGCCAGAAGTAATTTCACCCATCGGTGTTTCGGCCGTTTCGGTGGCAAAAATTTTCGTGCCGGCCCGCATTGGCGCGCGGCCATCCGGCAGGAT
>DOHJ01000043.1:0-2584 GCA_003535335.1 Paracoccaceae bacterium
CTTAAATAGATAAAAATCATGCTTGATGATGTGAGCCGCAGGATTCTGCGACATTTGCAAAATGATCCCGACCTGCCGATGATTGAATTGGCGCAGAAAGCCAATATAACACCGGCCGTTTGCGTCCGGCGTCTGGAAAAGCTGAAAACCGACGGGGTTTTACAAGGCCAGAGGGCGGTAATTAATTGGGCGGCATTGGGGTATAGTGTCGAGGTTTCTTTGCGCTTTACCCTGGATAAAACCCAGCGCGGCGCGTTTGATGATTTTATCGAGCAGGCCCGAAAAGTGCCCGAAGTTCTGGAAATCCACACATTCCTTGGTCGTGTTGACGTGCGTCTGACGGTGCTGGCCCGCGACATGGCGCATTATCAGGAAATTTACCGCACCCGCATTCTGACCTTGCCCCATATCAATGACATCGAGGCCCTGATGCAAATCGCCACGATCAAATCCAGCGAGGTGCTGCCCCTATGAATCTGGACGGGATTGATCGAAAGCTACTGCGTGAACTTAGCGCGGATTCCAGCCAGAGCGCCGGGGCATTGGGCCGTAAATTCGGCCTAAGCCAACCCGCAACATGGCGCAGGATCAAGCGGTTGCAGGACGGTGGCGTGATTAGCGGTCAGCGTTTGGTTCTGAACAGCGAGGCGCTGGGTTTCGGGGTGACGGTATTTTTGGGTGTCAAACTGGCCACCAAGGGCCGCGTGTCGCTAGAGGATTTCGAGCGCGCGGTTACGGCGATTGCCGAGGTGCAATCGGTGCAGCATGTTTTGGGCATGTATGATTACCGCCTGCGGGTGGTGGCGCGCGATATTTCCGATTTCGAGCGGGTGTTGCGCCGCCGGATCATGACCCTGCCCGGGATCGGCGATGTAGAGGCCAATGTTTTGCTATCCGAGGAACGCCGCCCCGGCCCTCTGGGTTGATTTGACTTGCGCCTAAGTGTCGTAGAGTTCAAGTAAGGCCTAACAATTTCACCAAGGAGAAAAATCATGAGCGCGCTGTTAGATAATGTTGATCCGGATGGAATGTTGGAGTTTTCTGTGGTTTTCACAGATCGTTCCCTAAACCACATGTCGGCGGCTTTTCAGGGCGTGATGCGCGATATTTCGACAACTTTGCAGGATGTTTACAGCGCCGATCATGTTGTCGTGGTTCCCGGTGGTGGCACTTATGCAATGGAGGCCGTGGCGCGCCAGTTTGCAACCGGTAAAAATGTGATGGTCATCCGCAACGGATTTTTCTCGTTCCGCTGGAGCCAGATTTTTGAAATGGGTGGCATTGTTGCCTCGGAAACCGTAATGATGGCGCGCCGCGCAGGCACCGCGCCTGATGCGTCTTTTGCACCAGTCCCGATTGACGAAGTGGTGGCCAAAATTGCCGAGGAAAAACCCGATCTGGTGTTTGCCCCGCATGTGGAAACGGCCTCGGGCATCATTTTGCCTGACGATTACCTGCAAGCAATCAGCGAGGCCGTGCATGCATACGGCGGTATGTTTGTGCTGGATTGTATCGCTTCGGGTTGTGTTTGGGTCGATATGCAAAAAACCGGCGTTGATGTGCTGATTTCGGCCCCGCAAAAGGGCTGGTCGGCGCAACCTTCGGCCGGTTTGGTGATGCTGAATGATGCGGCGCACGGGCGTTTGAAAGAAACCCGGTCCACCAGCTTTGCGGTTGATTTGGGAAAATGGATGAGCATCATGGAGGCCTACACCAATGGCGGTCATGCCTATCACGCCACCATGCCCACAGATGCGCTGAAAATTTTCCGCGACACCATGCTGGAAACCCGCGATTACGGTTTTGACAAGCTACGGGATGCGCAATGGGAGCAGGGCAACAGGGTGCGTAAATTGCTGGCGGATCGCGGGATTAAATCTGTCGCGGCTGATGGTTTTGCTGCGCCCGGGGTTGTGGTGAGCTATACCACCGATGCCGAGGTGCAAACCGGCAAGAAATTTGCCGCTTTGGGCATGCAAATTGCCGGTGGTGTGCCGCTGATGTGTGACGAGGGACCGGATTACAAATCATTCCGGTTGGGCCTGTTCGGTCTGGATAAATTATACGATGTTGACGCTAGCGTGGCGCGCTTGACCGCTGCGTTAGATCAGGTGTTTTCGTAATACTGCCGGGTGGTAGCCGGATTAAAATTGCCGGGTTGGCCAATATTTTAGCCAACCCCAACAGTTTCAGCCAACGGTTAGCTTGATCAATATAAAGTGTATAATTGGTGTAATCACGACACCGGGCAATAGTAAATCCATCATTGCAAACAATGCGACAGTTAGAAATAAGGATCCGACTGTGCCCACAAGTATGGCCATGCCAGTCCAGAATTCGCTTAATTTAGCAAATTTGGCAAATTTTGCTTCATCAAATGCGGCTCTTTTAGGGAATTGTACTCTATCCGCATAAGCGGTTCTTAAGGTTGCGATCATGTTTGTTTCTCCTGTGTGCTAGGCATTTAAGCATAAAGATAATTTACAAAAATACTATGGCTTTCTGCCGGGCACTAAAATTACAGCCCTTACCCATTGATAATATTTGTTTTTTTCACTTTAAGTGTGCTGACCTGTTCTTGTAC
>DOHJ01000043.1:2931-20415 GCA_003535335.1 Paracoccaceae bacterium
TGCACTTGATACCGCTTAAACGCGAGGTCCGTTGGGCTGTGATCTAACGCAAATCCCGAACTGGATAGCATTGCAAGCCGTCATTAGAACCGGAAGATCACAACAGTCTCCGGCTACCCTAAAGTGAGCTTGATAAGTATAATAAAAACGACAGGAACAAAGCCCACAGCCACGAGAATAAAGCCGGAGAGGCCATAAAAAACAGTTGCGCCTGCCCAAAATGCGATCAACGCCACAGCCCCGAGAATAGTAACCCAAAAGGCCTTTTTTTCTTCGGCCTCTTCTTTGGTACGGGGCTTGGTGACGGGCACCGTTAATCTGCTTTCCGCTGTGGTATGTTGACCCATTTCCACCCATTTCTCTCTTGTTTCGCGTAGCCAACCTAACAACAAAACGCAATAAAACAAACGGTTTTTCTAGATTATTAACGTTGTGCCAAAAGCTACAGCTTTCCAGCTTAGCCCTCCATCGCCTCCAGCTCGTCAATCATCCCCGAAATCATGCTCAGACCCTTGTCCCAGAATTTCGGATCACTTGCGTTCAGCCCGAACGGGGCCAGCAATTCTTTGTGGTGTTTTGATCCGCCAGCTTTCAGCATCTCGAAATACTTGTCCTGAAAACCTGCATCGCCTTCTTCGTAAACCGCATAAAGCGCGTTTACCAAACCGTCGCCAAAAGCATAGGCATAGACGTAAAACGGGGTGTGCACAAAATGCGGCACGTAGGACCAGAATGTTTCGTAACCTTCAACAAAATTAAACACAGGCCCCAGACTTTGGGCCTGCACCGACATCCACAGTGCATTGATGTCATCGGGTGTCAGCTCGCCTTGGGCGCGGGCGTCGTGCAGCTTGCATTCAAAATCATAAAAGGCGATTTGGCGCACCACGGTGTTGATCATATCCTCGACTTTGCCTGCCAGCATAACTTTGCGCTCTTGCTTGGTTTCGGCCCCCTCCAACATTTTACGAAAGGTCAGCATTTCGCCAAAAACAGAGGCGGTTTCGGCCAGCGTCAACGGGGTCGAGGATAATAATTCGCCCTGATCCGCCGCCAAAACCTGATGCACGCCATGGCCCAGCTCGTGGGCCAACGTCATCACATCGCGCGGTTTTCCCAAATAGTTCAGCATCACGTAAGGATGCACCGTGGTCACGGTTGGATGGGCAAACGCCCCCGGTGCCTTGCCCGGTTTCACGCCTGCGTCAATCCAGCCATCGGTGAAAAACGGTTTGGCAATTTCGGCCATGCGCGGGTCAAACGCGGCGTAGGCGTCCAGTACGGTTTTTTCGGCGGTTTCCCAGCTGACGGTTTTGCTGCTCTCCATCGGCAGGGGCGCGTTGCGGTCCCAAACCTCCATGGTTTCCAGGCCTAACCATTTGGCTTTTAAGGCATAATAGCGATGCGACAGTTTCGGATAGGCAGCAACCACTGCGTTGCGCAGCGCCTCGACCACTTCGGGTTCCACGTGGTTTGACAAATGGCGGGCGGTTTGCGGGGTTGGCATTTTACGCCATTCATCCTCGATCGCCTTTTCCTTGGCCAACGTGTTGTGAACCCGTGAAAACAGTTTGATATTTTCGCCAAATACCTTAATCAAAGCCCGCGTTGCGGCTTCGCGTTTGCTGCGATCTTGTTCGGTCAGCAGGTTCAGGGTGCTTTCAAGGCTCATTTCTTCGCCGTCCAGATTAAACATCAAACCGGCAATGGTTTCATCAAACAGTTTATTCCATGCCGATGCGCCGACGCTGGATTGGTCATGCAGGAATTTTTCCAGCTCGTCCGACAGCTGATAGGGTTTCATCGCCCGCAGTTGTTCAAAGATCGGTTTGTAACGGGCCAGATCGGCATTTTCAGCCAGCATTGCGTCCAGCTTTGCGTCATCCAGCCGGTTGATTTCCAGCGAATAAAATACCAGAGGCGCGGTGGAAACCGTAACCTTTTCCTGGGCGTTTTGCATGAATTGTGCCCGATCCGCATCGGTGGTGTTTTGATAGTACCGCAAACCGGCGTATGACATCAGCCGACCACCGGTTGTGCTGATTTTTTCATAGGCCAGCACACAATCCAGCAGCGCTGTCGCGTCCAGATCGGCCAGTTTGCCTTCGTATTTATCGGCAAACCCGGCACAAGCCTTTTGCAACCACGCCAAATCGCGCCCGAATTCGGGCGCATCGGGGGATGGATACAGATCGCTTAAATCCCATTGCGGCAAATCGGCGAAATCGTCCCCGCTGTTATTGGCAGAACTAGAACTAAAGACGGGTGCGGGGAATTTGAAATGCATGGATAGCCTCGTTTAAATATCTGGTTCCAATCATTTAATGCGCTTGCCATGTGGCTTACAAGGGGTTGACCATGGGGAATTTGCAGCATTTGATAACAATCTGAACGAATAAGGGGAAAATGATGCGATTTGTGCGATTTGGTGAGGCGGGATCAGAAAAGCCCGGGGTTTTTGATGCAAACGGGGATTTGCGCGATTTATCCGGCGTGATGAGCGATCTTAGTGGCACAGCCTTGGCCGATTTGGAAAATATCCGGCCAGATACCTTGCCAAAAGTTACAGGAGACCCGCGATTTGGGCCGCCTGTTGGCAATGTGGGCAAGATCATTTGTATCGGGCTGAATTACCACGAACATGCCCGCGAAATGGGGATGAATATTCCGGCCGAGCCGGTGGTGTTCCTAAAAGCCACCAGCGCGATTACCGGACCCAATGACCCGATTATTCTGCCACGCGGTTCGGTTAAAACCGATTGGGAGGTCGAGCTGGGCGTGGTGATCGGCAAGACCACCAAATATATCACCCAAAAGGCGGCGCTGACGCGGGTGGCCGGATATCTGGCGGTGAACGAGGTTTCCGAGCGCGCCTTTCAACTGGAGCGCGGCGGCACTTGGGACAAAGGCAAAAGCTGCGATACTTTCGCGCCGCTGGGGCCATGGCTGGTGACGCCGGACGAAGTGGGGGATGTGCAAAATCTGGGCCTTGGTCTGTCGGTGAATGGGGCGCAGATGCAGTCGGGCAATACTTCGGATATGATTTTTTCTGTGGATGTGATCGTTTCGTATCTTAGCCAGATAATGACCCTGCATCCGGGTGATATTATCGCCACCGGCACCCCCGCGGGTGTGGGCGTTGGCATGACGCCGCCGAAGTTTTTAAGGGCCGGAGATCAGGTTGAGCTGAGCATCGAGAAGCTGGGCATGCAGCGGCAGATAATTAAAGCCGAGTAGGGCGGATCAGCTGTGTTCTTGAAATAAACGGCACATTTGATCCAACGCCGCCCCCCGAATCGAGGGATTTTCCATCAGCACCTCGTGTTCGGCACCATCAAGCATCACCAGCTGGCCCTTTGGCCAGTTCTGCATCCGTGAAACCACGGCCTTTGAATCGATTATGCGCTCGTTACTGCCCAGAAAACTGATTGTAGGAATGTCGGGCGAAGGCAGTGCCGCAAGGGAGTTGCAGTCGGTCAATGCCTCGAATAGCCAATGCATGCTGGGCCCGCCCAACGGCAATTGCGGGTATGTCTTGGCCTGATTTTGCATGTAGGCATACATTTCAGGGTCAGTGGTCAGCTGATTGCCGGAAAACGGCGCGGTTACAACATAGCTGTTGGCGCTGGTGCCCGGTGCGTATTTATGGCCCAATCCGATGCTGCGATAGGACCAGCTAAGACCCAAAGCAAGCGGTTTAACGGGCGCAGAAAACAAAATACCCCACATCGGGGCTGAAAATGCGGCCGCTTTGACATCCAGACCATTGATCAGCGCGCGCAGGCCAATGGTGCCACCCATCGAGTGGGCCAGCAAATAAAACGGTTCGGGCAAATTTAATTCACGGGCCGCATCGACCATGGCGGCGACATCATGCTGATAATCGGTAAAATGCATCACATGACCCTTGGCCGGATCATCCAGCAACCGGTCAGACAGGCCCTGACCGCGCCAATCCTGCGTGATCATGGCATAGCCACGCGCCTGCAATTGCGCGGCCGTTTGCCCGTATTTTTCAATATATTCGGTGCGTCCGGTAAACAGAAAAACCGTGCCCTTTTCGCCTTTGTCCCAAACACCAACACGAATGCGCACAGCGTCAACCGTGTTTAGCCAATAGGCTGCCCCGCCCTCGGGGGCCATTGCCACGTCATCATAAAGCGGTGCGATTTCCATACTTTAGCTCAGAAACGAAGCCAGTTTCATCGCCAGCCCCATATCGCCTTCTATTTTCAGCTTGCCGGTCATAAAGGCGGTTGTCGGGTTGGTGCTGCCATCCAGAATGCCCTCAAACACGTCGGTGTCGGCAATCAGCGTCACATCGGCATCGCCGTCGCCAGCACGCGCGCCATCGCCATCAATCATGATCGAGCCTTCGTCGCCCATAACAAACTTGGCCAAACCGTCGAAACCGTCACTGATTTTTTCATTCAGAGAGGTTACTGCGCTTTCAATAATTTTGCTCATGATGCTATCCTTTTGGTTTTATGAACGTCAGGTCTCGTAATTTGCGAGATTTAGGTTAAACTTGCCGATGTTATGCGTATTTACAACCCACTTTCTAAACAGATCGTTACAGTATTGTTATTTGCAGTGCTGTTTTGCCTGCCGCTTGCCGCCCAAGAGCAAACAATCGATGATTTATTCGATGATTTGCGAGCCGCGCCAGTCGGGCAGGCAGATCGAATCGCCGATAAAATAAACGGTATTTGGTCGAAATCCGGCTCGGCCTCGATGGATTTGCTGCTAAAACGGGGTCGTGATGCGCTGGACGATGGCCAAACACAGGCCGCGATTGAACATTTCACCGCCTTGATTGATCATGCGCCAGATTTCGCCCAAGCCTACAGCATGCGCGCCGCTGCGTACCACAAGGCTAATTATTTTGGTCCGGCATTGTTTGATTTGCAAAGCGCGCTGGCGCTAAACCCGCGCCATTTCGGGGCAATGACGGGGTTGGGGGCCTTGCAAGAGGCGATGGAACAGCCGCAAAAAGCGCTTGAAAACTATCGCCGTGTTCTGGAAATCATGCCGCAAAACGAAGATATCCAAAAAGCAGTTGCGCGGCTTGAAGGTATGGCGCTTTAGGCGCTGATTAAGATGATGAATCCAGAACAGCGTATCACGGCCGTTTTAGGGCCGACAAACACCGGCAAAACCTATTACGCCATTGAACGGATGCTGGCGTATAAATCCGGCGTTATCGGCCTGCCGTTGCGCCTGCTTGCGCGCGAGGTTTACGACCGGATCGCCGATTTGCGCGGGGCAGGCGTGGTGGCGCTGGTCACTGGCGAAGAGCGCATTGTGCCGCCGCGCACCAAATACTGGGTCTGCACCGTCGAGGCCATGCCGCAAGGTCTGGGGGCCGATTTTCTGGCTGTGGATGAAATTCAGCTATGCGCCGATCTTGAGCGGGGCCATGTTTTCACCGACCGGCTGCTGCATGCGCGTGGCCAGCTGGAGACCCTGTTTTTGGGGGCTGAAACCATGCGCAGCGCCATTGCCGAACTGGTGCCAAAGGCACAGTTTATCCGCCGTGACCGTCTTAGCGAACTTAGCTATGCCGGCTCAAAGAAAATCAGCCGGATGCCGGGGCGCAGCGCGATTGTCGGGTTTTCGGTTGATAATGTTTATGCCATCGCTGAATTGCTGCGTCGTCAAAAAGGCGGGGCGGCGGTGGTGATGGGTGCGCTTAGCCCGCGCACCCGCAATGCGCAGGTTGAAATGTATCAAAACGGCGAGGTGGATTATCTGGTGGCAACCGATGCGATTGGCATGGGGCTAAATCTGGATATCAACCATGTTGCGTTTTCGTCGATTACCAAATTTGACGGCCGCCGGATGCGTCATTTGCAAGCTAATGAATTGGCCCAGATTGCGGGCCGGGCCGGGCGGTATATGCGCCACGGATCTTACGGGGTGACGGGCGAGGCGCCATTGCTGGAGGATGCGGTGGTTGATGCGATTTCAAACAACCGTTTTGCGCCGGTTAAAAAGCTGCAATGGCGCAACACAAAGCTGGAATTTGGCAATGCAGCGCGGCTGATTTCCTCGCTCGAATCCCCCACGAATGACGACTGGTTGACCCGAACGCGCGAGGCTGACGATCTTTTGGCCCTGAAAACGCTATCATCGCGCGGTGATGTGATGTCTAAACTGGGCGGCCCCCAAGATATAAAACGGCTGTGGGATATTTGCCGGATCCCTGATTTTCGCGGTGTTAGCCATGCCGAACACACAACGATACTGGAGCAAATATTCCTGTATTTACAACAGGATAACCGTATTCCGGATGATTGGTTGGCGCGGCAGGTTAAACGGCTGGATCGGTCCGATGGTGACATTGATACGCTTTCTAAACGATTGGCGTTTATCCGCACATGGACCTATGTTTGCCAACGATCCGGCTGGGTTGATGACAAAAACCATTGGCGAAACGAAACCCGCGCTGTAGAAGATCGGCTATCGGACGCGTTGCATGCGCGTTTAACACAAAGATTTGTTGATCGGCGCACCTCGATTTTGTTGCGCCGGTTAAAGCAGAAGGAGGGCCTTGTGGCCGAAGTAAACGACAAAGGTGAAGTAACGGTTGATGGGCAGCTTATCGGCCGCTTGCAAGGGTTTAGCTTTACGCAAGACAAAACCAGTAATCCGGACGAGGCCAAGACCTTGCGTGCCGCCAGTGTTGCCGCATTGGCCCCGCAATTTCATTTGCGCGCCGACAGGTTTTATAACTCGCCCGACACTGAAATTGATTTCACCGATCAGGGTGGTCTGATGTGGGGCGATGCGGCCGTTGGCAAAATTGTGGCGGGCGATGACGCGATGAAACCCCAAGCCGTTGCGTTTGTCGATGACGGGGCCGGAGCGGATGTTGCCACCAAGGTACAGCGCCGTTTGCAGCATTTTATTGACCGCAAGATTGCCACTTTGTTCGAGCCGCTGATGGCGCTTTCAAAGGATGAAACATTGCCGCCGATGGCGCGTGGTTTTGCGTTTCGGATGGTTGAAAGTTTCGGCATCGTTTCACGCTCGGATGTTGCAACCGAGGTCAAGGATCTGGATCAGGATGCCCGCGGAACGTTGCGCAAACACGGTATCCGGTTTGGCCAGTTCACCATTTTCATGCCGTTGTTGTTAAAACCGGCTCCGACCCGGCTGCGGCTGTTGCTGTGGTCACTGGTAAATAAGCTGGACGAATTTCCCGAAAGCCCGCCACCGGGTCTGGTGACAATCCCGAGCGAAAAAGACGCGCCGCAGGGCTGGGACACCATGTCGGGCTATCGCGCTGCGGGAGGTCGTGCGATCCGTATCGACATGCTGGAACGTTTGGCAGATATGTTGCGCTCTGAAAATAGCCGTGGCGGGTTTGAGGCAAATCCCGACATGTTGTCGATCACCGGTATGACGCTGGAACAGTTTGCCGATCTGATGCAGGGTCTGGGCTATAACGCTGTGAAGGGCGAGCGGGTCAAGGTTAAGGCTGTTGTCGAAGTTAAAGAAGCCAAGCCGCAAGAGGCTGCGGAAACTGAAGCGCCCAAAGAAGATGGTGCTGAGCAGACTGCTAAAGAGGCTGATCCCAAGGTTGAAGACGCGCCTGAAATGGAAGTTTTTTATACGTTTAGCTGGCAGGTTAAGCGCAAAAATACTGGTGATCAGGGCAAAGCCCAAAGTAAGCCACGCGGTAAACCACAGGGTGCCAAAGGCAAGCGCCCGCCGCGTGATAACAAGGCAAAATCCTATCAAGCCAAACCGGCGAAAAAGGAAAAGAAGATCGATCCCGACAATCCCTTTGCTGCGGCCCTGATGGGGTTGAAAACCAAAGGATAGGGTTTGATGGCGGATGAACCTGTTAAGGGGCGGGTTGATAAATGGCTTTGGCACGCGCGGTTTTTTAAAACCCGCGGGCTGGCCAGCAAACTGGTTAGTGGCGGGCATTTACGTCTGAACGGCAACCGGATTGCAAAAGCCTCGGCTACGGTTGTGGCGGGTGACACGCTGACATTTCCACAGGCAAACCGTATCAGGGTAATCCAGATCAAGGCGCTTGGCAGCCGGCGTGGTCCTGCGCCCGAGGCACAAGCCCTTTACCTTGATTTAACCCCGATCGAGGAAGCTGCACCGGCCAAAGCCCAAATCGAGCGAAAGGGCCGCCCCAGTAAAAAAGATCGCCGTATGGCGCGTCTTTTGCGTGGCTCGTACCTTGAATGATTCCAGATTACGGTCTAGCTAAACGTTCAAGTTAAAATTCAGAGTGCATCCATGACCTATGTTGTCCTAGATAATTGCATTGCCTGCAAATACACCGACTGTGTCGAAGTTTGCCCCGTAGATTGTTTCTACGAGGGTGAAAATATGCTTGTCATTCATCCGGATGAATGCATTGATTGCGGTGTTTGTGAACCTGAATGCCCCGCCGATGCGATTAGGCCAGATACCGAACCGGATATGGATAAATGGGTTGAACTGAACCTGAAATACGCCGAGGAATGGCCGGTGATTTATGAAAAAATCGACCAATTACCAGAGGCGGAAGCGCGTGATGGGGAAGAGGGCAAGTTGGAGAAATATTTTTCGCCAAAGCCAGGCAAGGGCAGCGAATAGCGATTCGCGCGGGCGTGTGGCTGGTCATTTTTGGCAAAATGATACGGAAAAAAGCATATTTTAGCCCGAATTTCGTAGAAAACACACAAGTTTAGCTTTGCTGCGCTTTAAATAGGGCATAATTTCTGCTATATTAAATATTGAACTTCATATCGTAATAAATTGCCATCCTCAGCGCTGACTGCCTGACGGGTGGTTTCTTATCGTCAGAATTCTTGGATCTGGCAGCAAGCAAGAAAGAGACCGTAAATGAGTAAATCAAAGAAACTGGACTTTCGCCCTGAAGAATTTGTAGTGTATCCGTCCCACGGTGTGGGCAAGGTTGTGTCGGTTGAAAAACAGGAAGTTGCCGGTTTTGAGCTGGAAATGTTTGTGATTGCCTTTGAAAAAGACAAGATGACCCTGCGGGTTCCAACCAACAAGGCAATCGAAGTGGGCATGCGCGCGCTTTCGTCGCCCGATATTATTGCCCATGCGCAACGGACCTTGAAGGGGAAAGCCAAGGCCAAACGTGCCATGTGGTCACGCCGGGCGCAGGAATACGAGCAAAAGATCAACTCGGGCGATCTGATTGCGATTGCCGAAGTGGTGCGCGATTTGCACAGAACCGATGATCAGCGCGAACAGAGCTATTCCGAGCGCCAGTTGTATGAAGCGGCGCTGGAGCGGTTGACCCGTGAATTTGCCGCCGTGGCCGGTGATGGTGAAGACAATGCGCGCCAAGGTATCATTGATATTTTGCTGTCGCGGGTTGTGGCTGCGGCGTGAATCAGGATTGCGCCACGCTAACGCGTGTCGCCCCAAGCGCTTTGAGCCTGCGGCCCAAAGCGCGCAAAGCGGTAGTCGGTTATGCAAACAACATTTAATGTACAAACCGATGGTGTCGGTCTTTATGATTTCACCGGTCAGGTCGCGGGTTGGATCAAAGGTGACGGGTTGTTGACGCTATTGGTGCAGCACACCTCTTGCTCGTTGTTAATTCAGGAAAATGCGGATCCCGAGGTTCAAACCGACTTGCAAAACTTTTTTCACCGTTTGGTGCCACCGACGACGGATCCCAGCATGGCCTATTTGACCCACACCTATGAAGGGCCCGATGATATGCCTGCCCACATCAAGGCCGCTATGTTACCTGTGAGCTTGTCCATTCCTGTGCAAAACGGGCAGATGCGATTGGGAACTTGGCAGGGAATTTACCTGTTTGAGCATCGAAATGCGGCGCATAGCCGCCAAGTTGTAGCGCATCTGGGAAGCTGAGGGCTGCTACGCCTGTTAAGTTTTGAATAAATTGGGCAATCACCATGTTGCGTGGTGAAATCAGCTCTACACAAATTATTGCGGCTGCCCTATAGTACCTGTGGATAACTTGCACCCTAACCCAATGGAGAGGCTATGCGCTGCCCTTTTTGTGGAAATGTCGATACTCAAGTAAAAGATTCAAGACCGGCCGAAGATCATGCGGCAATCAGGCGGCGGCGGTTTTGCCCGGCCTGTGCTGGACGCTTTACCACCTATGAACGGGTGCAATTGCGTGATTTGGTCGTGATTAAATCCAGTGGCCGGCGCGAAGAATTTGGCCGCGACAAGTTGGCGCGTTCAATTCGCATCGCCCTGCAAAAACGCCCGATTGATCCGGAGCGGGTTGATCAGATGATTTCCGGTATAATCCGGCGATTGGAGAGCATGGGGGAAACCGATATAAAATCCGCTGTTATTGGCGAGATTGTGATGGAATCCCTTGCCCGGATCGACACGGTTGCGTACGTTAGATTTGCCAGTGTTTACAGGGATTTTCAGGATCCGGATGATTTTGATAAATTCGTTAGTGAACTACGCCCAAGCGAAAATGATGACGAGTGACACAAGCCGCGGCTGATGCGCGGTTTATGGCGCTTGCCCTGTCTTTGGGTGCGCGTGGGTTGGGGCGTGTTTGGCCTAATCCGGCTGTGGGTTGTGTGATTGTCAAAGATGGCCGGATTGTCGGACGCGGATCCACGGCTGATGGCGGGCGGCCGCATGCGGAAACCGTTGCTTTGGAGCAGGCCGGGGCGGGCGCACAGGGTGCCACCGCTTATGTGACGCTAGAGCCATGCGCCCATCACGGAAAAACACCGCCTTGCGCCGATGCTTTGGTGGCGGCGGGGATTGCGCGGGTTGTGACGGCGCTTGAAGATCCTGATCCCCGGGTTGCCGGCAAGGGGCATGCGGTTTTGCAACAGGCCGGTCTTCAGGTTGTTACCGGAGTGGGCCGTGATGGGGCAAAGCAGAGCCATTCAGGATTTTTACAGCGATTGAAATTTGGCCGCCCGATGCTGACCTTGAAGCTTGCCAGTAGTTTTGACGGACGAATTGCCACGGCAAGCGGCGAAAGCCAGTGGATCACCGGGCCGCAAGCGCGCCGCATGGTTCATCTGTTGCGCGCGCGCCATGACGCGGTGCTGGTCGGTGGCGGAACGGCGCGAAAGGATGACCCGATGCTGACGGTTCGCGGGCTTGGGCGGATGCGCCAACCGGTTCGCATTGTCGCCACGCGGCAGTTGGATTTGCCACTTGGGGGCAAGCTTGCGGCAAGTGCTAACAAGGTGCCGGTGTGGATTTGCCATGGGCAGGATGCCGATCCGGCACTTTTGTCTGTCTGGCAAGGATTGGGGGCAAAATTAATGCCATGCGAGACACGTCAGGCAAAGCTTGCGCCGGATTCCATTTTGCAGGCGCTGGGTGCGGCGGGTTTGACGCGGGTGTTTTGTGAAGGTGGCGGTGGTTTTGCGGCATCGTTATTAAAGGCAGGGCTGGTGGACGAGGTGGTTTGTTTTAGTGCCGGTCTGGCAATCGGAGCTGAAGGGGTGGCCGCTTTGGGGGTGATGGGGGTGAACAGATTGGCGGCTGCACCGAGGTTTGAATTGGCGGATTGTCGGCCGGTTGGCGGGGATGTGATGCAGATCTGGCGACGGGTTTGAGGTGAGGTTCGGGGGCGCTTTGGATTTTCGTATTTGATTTATGCGCCGGAGCCTCCGGCGGGGATATTTTGGGAACAATAATGGGACAGGGTTAGCGCCAAATATGGGCGTAGCTGGCAAACAGGCCTTGAAGTTTGGCCAATATTTGCAGGCTGGCGCGTTGTTTGGGCAGGCTGCTGTTTTGTAGCCGCTCTATGATGACTTCGACGGGGCAGGGCAGGTTGCTGACAGGGTCATGATAGCGTGGATAACCGATCAGGCAGGCATGGGTTAATTCGGCCAGTGTTGGTTTGGCGCATCTGCGATCGGGTGCTGTGACAAGGTCGGTTGTCAGGCCCCAGCCGGCATAAAACGGCATGCCAAGGCAGGTGACGGGTTTATCCCGTAACAAGGCCTCAAAGCCCAGCAGGGATGTCATGGTCCAGATTTCATCCACGGCATCGATGAGTGAGATGGAATTCGAATTTTTTGCAGTAACATCAGCATATTCAGCTGCATCTGTTTGACCGTTTCGAAGGCCCTGTTCGACGTCCGGATGCGGTTTGTAGATGATTATGGCATCGGGATTTTCGGATCGGCAGCGTTTTAACAAGGCGATATTTGTTGTGATTTCGCAGCACCCTTTCAAGATCGAGGCGTCATCTTCGACCTGACCCGGAACAAGGATGCGATGTCCTTTTGGCAGATCAGGCAGATCAGTATTGCCAACATTATATTTGCTTAATTTTGCACGTTTCAGGCTTTGGATCAGGCGTTCACTGCGTAAAATTGCGGGTTCGGGTAAGTTTGGCGAGACAGCGATCAGTTGTTCAAGCCTGCTGTCGCGGTTCGGGTCATAATAGATGCCCAGATCGTCGCAAACCAGTGACAGTGGTGCATTCAGGGACGCGCCCAGACCTTTGGAGCGCAAAAACCCGTCTTCAACGCGCAAAATCAGGGTTTGGTTCATTTCAGCAGTTTCTTTATTGGCCCAAACCATCACAGATGCGTTGGTTTTAGCGGCTAGTTCGGTGGCTTTTGCGGGATCATTCTCAAAGCGGATTTTTTTATGCCGGCCAAAAAACCCCTGTAGTGGGGCCCGTTTCCAAAGGCGCATACCGATTGCAACATGGCCTTTGGAATCCTCGCGCCAGCTGCGTGCCTTGACTTCCAGAGTGTCAATTACGGTTTCCAGCTCACACAGCTGATCGCGGTAGGGATCGTACCATTTTGGGTAAAGGATCATTGCGGCGGCAAATAATTGGGCCCGTGTCAGTTTGCGTTGACGCCGATCTACCGGTGCTTCGTCCGCCGTCAAGCCCCAGCCTGCATAAAACGGCTGGCCAAAAACCCGCGGTTTATGGCCGGCAAGGATGGCCTCGAAACCCAATTGCGAGGAAACTGTGTAAACGGCAATGGCACCATCCATAAGCGCCCAAGGCGAGATGGGATCGGTCAGCAAGCAAACCCGTCTGCTGCTATCGCTTGCGCTGTAATAGCCCGGCCGGTGGCCTGCCAGCGTTTCCGGATGGGTTTTTATGATGATTTGCGCGCCCGGGTGTTCTTCTTGGGCAAACACCAGCATTTCGGCAAAGCGGGCGCGGTTTGCGCCGCTGGCGGTGACGGATGCATCGTTTTTGGTTTGGTCAATCACCAGAACATAGCCCGGGGGGGGCAGGGGCAAGTCGGGGTCGTGGGCGTTGTATTTTGATAAATCGGCGGCTTTGATCCGTTCAATTGCTGTGCGGGCACGATTTAGCAGGGCGGCGTCATCCAGAGGGTGGCTGGAGAGCAGCAGTTCCAGATCACTTGGGCGGGAGGGGTCAAAATGTACGGCCCGCTGATCTAGAAACAGGCCAAGCGCAGGATCACCCGAGCGACCCGGGTGGATAGAGCGAAGGAATGCGTCCTCTACGCGTAAAATTGGCGCATCGGTGTGGCGAGCAACGGCTTGGCCGCGGTGGGATGTCGGGCTTTGGCCCCAGATGCCGATCATATCGCCGGATTTGGGTTTGCCCAGTTTTATGTCGTAGCCCGATAGCTGCAAAATCCGCCGGATGCGTTTTTGGGTTAGAAAACCGCCATTATAGACAAAAAGCCGCCGACGTGGTGTGTCGGCGGCTTCTGGATCAGAATTTATACGCATCGTGATGGATGATTAATCAAGACCGGTTGCTGTCGTGAGTGCTTCGGCCGATGTCATGGTGCCTGTCAGGGCTGACATGGTTTTGTCCCATTGCACGAAGGGCGCTTCGGTGACGTAAACTGTGTCACCATCGCGGATCACAAAATCGCGCGCCATGAACATGCCGTTTGGCTGGGTCAGGTTTAAAACATAAATCATGCGTTGTGACCCGGTTAGATCATTGCGTTGCAACACCGCATTGGCAACTTCGGCGGACTCGTTTCGGAAAACAAAAACACCGGTTGGATCGGCCGCGGCTGTGTTAAGACCGCCGACCTGCGCAATGGCCTCGATGGCCGACAGGGTCTGGGTTTCAAACTGCACGCGGGTTTGGGTGCCGGTTGCCCCAAGCGCGGTATAGGCACGCGTGTCTTTTTCAATCAGGATGCGGTCTTTATTGCGCAGGGCAATATCCAGTTGGGGATGTTTATAAAGGTCTTCAAACCAGATTTTACCACGCTGTTTGCCGCGGATAACCGTGATCTGGGCGATTTCCGGTTCAATTGAAATGCCGCCAGCGCGTGCCAGCATGGCACTCAGTGTGCGGGTCGGGCGCTCGATTGGATAAACGCCTTGGGCACCAATGCCGCCAACCATGGAAACGGTTGCGCCGTCACCGGCCAGCCGTGTTACCAGAACCTGCGGATCGGGTGTTTGTTTGTCCAGTTTTGCGGTAATTATGCGGCGCAAGGCTTCGGGCGAATTGCCTGCGGCACGAACACGACCCGCATAAGGAATGAATATATGACCCGATCCATCAACCTGTACTTCTTCCAGTACAGTCGCAGGTGCACCTGGCGCGCCAAGCAGGGGGTCACTTACGTTTTCCCAAACTGTCAGGCCTAATACATCACCCGCCCTGATTGTATCAGGGCCGATCGAATTGGCGTTTTTGAAGGCTTTTGAAAATCCCAATGCAGGCATTACTGCCGTGGTGCGCGTGACGTGATCATTCACCGTCAGCACAAATGCATCACCTTTTTTAAGGACGGAACCTGCAAATATTTCGCGTTTATTTGGGCCGGAACGTGGTAGACCACACGAACCGACGACAGCAACTGCTGCTGTTAAGGCCACTATTTTGACCCAAGCTGAACCCGTGATTTTCACTGTCGGGTCTCCTTTTTTATATTTAAACTGCCTCAAGTTTTTTTCTCAAGCTACGGGAATCCAGACTAAAAAGATAGCCATTGATTCGTTTTTCTCTAATTTACAAGGCGCAAGTGTTGCCTTGGTGCCGCGGTTCCGGTCTCAAGTGCCGTATAGGGGTCTTGTTCAGCCAGCACCATATCGACCACAAGACGCATCAACTGATCACGACCAAGGGCCGAGTAAAAACCGCCGGGTATTTGCGATGTTTCCAGCAAATACTGGCGGTATTCTTTGTAGGCACGGATATCGGGGCGGCCCGGATTGGCAAAGAAATCAGCAAGCGGCAGGGTTGAGACGAATTCTTGCTTGGCAAATACCGCATCGCCAAACACCTTGAGCGGAATTCCGCGGCGCAACACCTGTTGGGCGGCGGTTGAGTTAACCGTAACGGCGCTGCGGGTGTGGTTTAGCAATTGGGCCAATTTGCCGCCGCGCACGTGATGCACCCGTTTTTCCACCCCGTATTTTTGCGCCAAGTTCGAAATGGTTTTACGCAGGTTGGCGCGACCGGTTTCCAGTGGATGCGCCTTGAAAACCAGATGGTGGTGCGGGGCGGCACCTTTGGCAAAATCCTTGACGACCAGTTCCAGAAATTCAGCCATGGTTTCAAACGGGCTGTGCATTGTAAAGCTGCTGTCATGTTCCAGCTGTAGCAGGACCAAATGATAGGGATAGCCCCCGCGTTTAATCCGGGCGGTGGAAACAACCCGACTGGCCCAATGCACCGGCATCATCAATAAACGGCGCAGGTATAATTTAAATTCGGCCACAACACCCAGATCGCGGTGTGGTTTGAAATTGCAATAAGATCCGTTACGAAACATCACAAACCAGTGGTAAAGCGCACCGTAAAAAACATGCTGGCGCATATCGCCCCAATGGCTGGGGGCTTCGGGGGTGATGATTTCGGTATTTGCCAAGGTTTTGCGCATTTGCTTGACGTTCATATCCATCAGGCGCGAATGGCCGTTGCTGCCGCCGCGCTCGTAAGTCACCCAGTAAGGGCGCAGATAGCCCTCTTCGAAGACGTGAACAGTGATGCCGGCGGACTTGGCGCGTTTTACGGCCTCGGCGTGGATAAAACGGGTGTCGCCGTAAAGCACCAGATCGGTAATCTGCTTTTCGGCGATGATGTTTTCAAAATATGCGGGCCAGTTTTCCTGTGGTTCCTTAAAGGCAATATAGCTGTCTTTGTGAAACCAGAATGCCCGATCACCTGCGTTAAATCCAACACGCCAAACCTGCGCGCCTGCGGTTCGCAGCATTTTGCCAAGCCGGTTAAAAAAGGGTCCATGCGGCCCTTGCAAAAACAGAAAATGGCGATCTTTGCCTGATAGATAACCCATTACAACTTGTTCACAATCTTAACTCTATGGTTTTGAATTTGAATCAAAGCGCGCGATTTGTCACGCGATAATGTAATATTGCCAGTGACTTCTGGCAATATTATGGCATTTTAGCCAGTGTGGCGCAGTTTTCTGAAGATCCGGTTTGCCTAAAGTGACAATCAATTAATTTGTTTCGGCTTACAATTGAAAAAGCATGGACTTTCATTTTGCTAACGCGAACGGGCACAATATGTTAGCATCTGATTTAAAGTCAAACCAAAAGGACACAGGTCGATGACATCAGAAAAATCCAACGACAGCCTGGAAATGCCGGTATTTGATGGTCCGGTGAAATTGTTGATTGTTGTTGCGCCCTATTTCAAAGACATAACCGACAGCCTGCTGGCCGGTGCACAAAATGCGATTAATGCGGCGGGTGCCGGGTTTGACACGGTGCAAATTCCCGGAGTGCTGGAAATTCCGGCCGCGATTGCCATTGCCCAGCGGACCAGCAATTTTGACGGCTATGTTGCGCTGGGCTGTGTCCTTACGGGCGATGATCTGCAGGCAAAAAACATTGGCGATGATAGCGCTGCGGGCTTGTCCCAACTGGGGCTTGGCGGCATTTGCATCGGAAACGGTTTGCTGATTGCGCAAAAAGCCGATCAGGCACTGCGGCTGGCGGATCCGGCGGGGCAAAATAAAGGCGGGGCGGCGGCAATTGCGGCCTTGCATCTGGTGGCATTGTCACGCAAATGGGGCCGTGAAACCAAAGGTATCGGTTTTAAACCCAAATCAGGTGAATTCCTGATGGCCGATAGCCCAGATAGCGGACCAAAAACAGCATGACCAGCAATAAACGCCAGATGAAATCAGCTGCCCGTCTTTACGCGGTGCAGGCCCTGTTCCAGATGGAACATTCAGACCAGAGCATCGATGCGGTGCGGCTTGAATTCGAAGATCACCGCTTTGGCGCGGTCTATGAGGGCGATGAAATGGCCGAGGGCGATGTTGGCCTGTTTCGCTCTTTGCTGGAAAATGCGGTCGAGGCCCAAGTGCCGGTTGACCAGATGACGGATCGGGCTTTGGTGGAAAAATGGCCGCTAAAACGCATTGACCCGACCTTGCGCGCATTATTTCGGGCCGCCGGTGCCGAGCTGACCAAAACCAACACACCACCAAAGGTTGTGATTAACGAATTTGTCGATGTGGCCAAGGCGTTTTTCCCCGACGGTCGCGAACCAAAATTCGTCAACGCAGTGCTGGACCACATGGCACG